>CAIVCR010000043.1 GCA_903904515.1 uncultured Bacteroidia bacterium | reverse complement strand
TAGGAGTTTGAGATAAACGGGCTATTCACAAGGCGGTCATAAAATAGCCGAACGAGAAATGCCTGACTCAGGTTATAATCGGCCGAAAATTTGACAGAGAACGTCTCCTGTCCTGCCGTGGTCTGATTATTCTCTTCCACCAGCTGACGCAACACGGTTTTATTTTTCCCATAAGCCAGATCGAGCCTGACATTCAAATCGTTGCTGAACATTTTCTGGGAACTCTTCGTTTTGACAAAAACCTTTGTATTTTCGAAACGGTAGCCAAATCCCAAACTTGCCTCATTGTTATAAAGCTCCATCGCCTGGTTATTGGTCAGGCTGAGCATTATATTTCGTGTTTTCCGGTATTCAAACCGGGAAGTCACATTGTTAAGCCAGGTGATATCGATATCCAGTAACGGATTGAATGTTTCATTGATATTGATGGTCGCGATATCGTATTTAGGGAGGAAATTGTCCTGAGCATCGCGCACATAACTAAAACCGTCATTTTCGGTTTTATAATCCAGATTTGAAATATACGATCCGATGCTGTAAGTTGATTTGTAATCGTGCACAATACTCATCGATTTCATCACATCTTTAAGTCCCGGAATCTTATTGACAACTCCCGAATATTGGATCCGCCAGTTTGGCATCATAAATTTAGCAGAAGGGAAAGGGGTCAACGGGACCTTTCCGACACTGATACCCGAATAGGCAGCAAGGAATGCCGGGATCAGCACCTCCTGTGATGTGGGTCCATATCCGACAGGGAAATTTGTCTGAGGATCAAACTGGCCCGGGGCATATCCCGAGGATGAATTAGAGATCCTTGACTGGTCGAGTCGTCGTGCAATCACGTCGCGGTTCTGCGTAAATTTATTCCACACTTTCGAGTCCTGGGCCTCAGATTTTCCAAGGCTTTGAAACGATGAACCGATTGAAACGATCGTCATACTAAAGTTGCCATTCATCAGCTTGTTAAACCCTCCCCATCCGTTTTGTTCATTATAGATCAGGAACTCTGAGGAATTGCTTGAAAAGCTCTGATTTGCAATGATATCAATCTTCAGATCAGGCATTGGGACCAGTTTTGCCCTGATATTCAACCGCGTATTCTTGCTCAGCAGAAATGGCTTATTCAGAATAGAATCGGTTGATATCCATCCCTTTTGTGCCGCCGATTCACCAAAATTGGCATTCTGCTGACCCATAATAAAAGATATACCCGGGGCAAAAATCTTAGTCCCATTGGTACCCGCGTAGTTGTTTGAACCAAGGAATCCCGATCCTGGCAAGTAACCATAAAGACCGGTTCCCCCATTTTCTGAATAAGAAACATTGATATTATACAGCATCATCAGGAAACGGGCAATATATTCATCGATTTTGATATTCAATTTGGCAGATTTATCTTTCGCTCCGGTAACTTCAACCACAGCTTTGGTGCAGTCGGATTCAGGGGTGAAAAGGATCCGATTCTCATTGATTACTTTCAATTTCCCATTAATCACTTTACCCTTATCGTCCGTCACCCTGATTGTTACATCGGTAGTCCCCAATTTGTGAAAGATGGACTGCGGCGTATTTTTTTTCAACACCGTTTTTGAATCCTTGAATTTCAAAGGGGCATTCATCGTTACAGGTGCAGCCTGGCCTCTCTTCACCTGAGCCTCTCTGCGTCCCCTGCTAAATTCACCATATTTTTGATTTATCCTTTTCAGGTACGGAATTTTGTTATAGATGCGGATAAAATCGGCCTGCCCGCTTAATTGGATTGCGTTAGAGTTGCTGATACTATTCCCCACAATATAATTCGATGTAGTGAGGGGTGCAACATCCCAGTCGTAGCTGGCATGATAAATTAAGGAGGAGGATACCCAGTCGAGGTAAGGCACTTTGTTAACAGGGATTGTATAGGATATATTCCAGTTATGATGATAATGGGTATTTCGGCCGCCATCCAGAATATTTTGCCAGATGGTATCCCGGCGCGCCTGATAACCGGGCAGATTCTTGTCCATCGACCCTATCGGCTGATCGATGCGTGAGGTATTTAACGCTGAGAAATCGATTTTGAGTCCCCGTGTGAGATCATATTTGAAATCATAATACCTGTTCCAGTTAAAGTCGTTGAGGTACATTTTAGGGAGTGAGAAACCAGGATTGGTAATGTCCCGATATTGAGTGACATTTCGGGTATTATTCATATCGGAACGGAATGAAATCTGGCTGGGAACAAAATTAAGGTTAAAATCACGCACCAAAGCTAAAGACGGGGCTTTTAAGAATTTCACATTTTTAAAAGGGTCAAATGGAGCAGGCCGTGTTACAAAATTGTAATTAAACAAGATACGGGTATTGATGGTCTTATTTTCAGCGGTGGTTATATCCCCCTGTTCATTGACATTGTGTGAATAAGTGAGCGAAAAATTTGACAGGTCATAAAATTTTGGTTTCCCTGTTTTGTTGGGTTTATCAATTTGAACGTTAGTCAGATTGATGCTTTTTTGGGATACGAAAGTCTGGGAAATTCGTTTTATCGAATCGCGTGCTTTAGCGCTCCCGGCATTGGCCAGGGCATCGGCCATTTTTACATCCTTATCCAGGGGTGAATATTCAGGAGTTGAGACAGACTTGGATAGACCAATATAGAGTGGGATTTTAATCCCGGATTCCTTCTTAAAAAACTTCCCAAGTTCAAGGTTGGTTGAAAAGTTATATTCATGGCTGTTGTCCATAGTCCGTTGACCCATTTTTGAATCGATGCTTCCAAAACCTGAAGTGGTGACTCTTCCTGCGAATGAATAGGTCCCCAGGTCTGCCAGGTTACCCGATACCCGACCAATGGCTGCCCAACCGCCATTTTCTTCAAAATTCGTTAACCTCATCTCATTGACCCATGCCTCAACTGATTTTGGTCCAAGTGTTCTTCCCTTTCTGTTTCGGATTCCGATCATTCCTACAGCAACCTGGCTCAAATCGGGATTTCCTTTTATTCTGATCATGTTTTTATTCCCATTCACACCCGCATGAACCTCTTCAAATATACTAGCCAGTGTAACCAGAGATCCCGACTTTCGCATCTCTGTGTTTCTGCTCAGTTTTAACTGGACCAGTGTATCCAACGGGATGTAAACCCGGTTTGCTTCGGGCCATACTGCAAGCTGGTCAGATAATACGTTCGGATTATAATCGCTGCGTGGCGCAGTAAGTTTCAAAGGAACTTCATATTCATAGTAATTATACTGGAAATCGGATCCCAATCGGACAAACAAATAGAGATCGTCATCTTTGAGGCTTGTCCCTACCATCTGTTCTGCATGAACCTCGATCTTCAGTTTTTTGTACCTTCGCATATCGACCTGCATCGTTTTGTAGGCTCCGCGTGCATCGCCAGGTTGCAAATCGGTTGCCCTCAAAACCATTGCCTGCTCATTTAGTTGTATTAACTGAGGATTGGAGGGGTCTATTGCGCGGCTTACACCAGGAGGAATCACATAGTTGACCGGCTTTCTGTTACTATTCTCCTCCACATTTACTGCCGAAATATCAAATTGAGTGGCTGGATTGGTAAGGCTATTGTCTTCCGTGAGCGTCTGATTGTATTGTCTCCAATTGGTACGGACCAGGTCAAGGGAGGCAAATCTCATGACAACAGGCTTTTGCCATCCTTTAAGAAACATCCTTATAAAACGGATTGATCTAAAATCGCTGATTGAACCATACACCTTCTCGGGTGAACTTACAGGAATCCGGTATTGGTACCACGTAATCTGGGATTTGGCACCGCTAAAAAGTGTCACATCAGACTTCTTGATATCGGCGATATAATTCTGGCCAATGGCCATATTGTTCCGGTCAACCTTAAGATGGTACTGATAATAGGCCTCAGTTTCATTCAAAGTGTTGTCATCGTTAATATCCTCAACATCAGGTATAGAAGTTGCGGCGGTGGGATAACTTTCGGGTGATTGTGCTGAAGTTGGTGAATTACCCTCTGTGCGGGCATAGTATTTATACCGTTCAAGCACATCCTTTTTTTCCTGGTCGTAATCCCGTCCCCTGAAATAATGATAATCATCGCTTGAGGGGTCTTTTTGGGCCATGTCAAGAGCCTGCCCGCTGACAGCCCCTGCAAGGGTATTGAGGTAATTGCCAAAATAGGCTTTCTCATCCGTTGAATTAAGTCCGTCCATTCCGATATCCTGATTGGCACGTGCTGCAGGTGAGTTGTCGAATGCCTTTACTAATGCCTGTTGTTTTGAAACCTTTCCCCAAACGGTCTGGTCGCAATTTGAACAGTTTCCATCGGCAGGTAAACCCTGCTCAAACGATTTACGGCCATCGCGTAAAACATCCTCAGAAATATTTCCAAGATTAAAATAGAGATCGCCGCCCGGATTCGGATTATTGATTGAATCCATCGCAAAAGGGTCCATCATCCAGAATTCGATATATTCAACATTGGCCGTTTCAAAATCACTGGTTTCAATTTTTCGCATGATACCACCCCAGCGTGTTTCGGGTGACCGAAGGAGACCGTCGCGGTCAACTCCTGCTGAATGAGCCGTTGGCATAACGTCATAATTATATGAACCACGCTCAGACGGATAATAGGAGAGGTCGAGTGTAGGGATATTGGTAGGCTGTCCCGACGCGATCTGACGATCAGGAAATATCTCGTACTGAAAAACTTCCCGAATCCTGTGGTCATCAAGCTTTTTGTTGCCCAGCAGGTAGGATGGGGCAGTAGTCCTCTGCATATATGGATCAATGATATACCAGGACATATGTGCCCGGTTATATCCGTTTGAAAGGTCATTGATCAAATTCCCTTCCGGAAACAGCTCATTATACTGGGGTGTACTGGCCATCGACCACCCGATAAATGATTTAAGGCTGATGGGTGTTTTCGCTCCTTCAAAATCATCAATATAGACGGCCCCCTCCTTGGTGATTATTTTGGAATGACCCGGCAGTAACTTCGCATATTCTGCTTCTATGGCAATCTTTGACTCCTCGGTGGTCTTGTGAAACGGAAGCAAATTTGCGAGTTTGGTAATCATACCCGAAGTGGTATTGTAAGAACCATTCAAGCCAAGCATAAGGTTAGAGATGGGATCTTCCCCGTAATTTACCTTTTGATAGAGAGGCTGTTCATGAAGGTACATTAGTGTACCCCCGATGTTAAAATTTTTCCCGAATTCGTAATTCAGGTGTGTTCCCAGCATTGTTTTCTGCTGCATGCTGAAAAGATCCTGACTCTCCGTGGAAATGGAGATTGGAGTTCCCGATTCAAGCAACCCCTGGTTTATGATTTTTACCTTCCCCTGAGTATAATCGACAATATAATCAACATCTTCCTGCAGCTGGCGACCACCTGCCAGCACTTTCACAGAGCC
Source organism: uncultured Bacteroidia bacterium (assembly GCA_903904515.1). GTDB lineage: Bacteria > Bacteroidota > Bacteroidia > Bacteroidales > Prolixibacteraceae > JAAFHB01. The sequence continues at coordinate 9,221 of CAIVCR010000043.1, read as the reverse complement.
GCGCGCAATATTGATGGCATCAAGGGAGATCTCAGAATTTGAAGAGCCTTTGTAACTTCCGATCAGCTTATACTTATTCTTCTCTGCATCCTGAACAGCAACGGTTTTTGTGTTGGAGTACAGATTTTTAAACACATACTTATTTATTGCTGCTACATCGCCGTTAAGCTGTCGTTCAAGATTCGATCCAAAAGGTTCAATAACGGGAAATATGATTCGCCCGCGTTGGGAATTTATCGTGATCCGTTCCAAAAAGTCGAAAACCCCATCAGGGTAAGGATCGAGCTGTTTATTTAAATGGTCGAGGTTCATCACCCCCAGCAGTATTTTTTCCTTAAGTGGGCCGTCAGGAAGAAAGCTCATGTTTGTTCCTGCGGCATCGTTTCTGAAAAACACATCCATTTTGAATTCCTCACCGGAGATCCTCTGTCCGTTGATATTATAGATGTTTTTCATCATTAATCTCCAGTTTTTAAAAACCGGATTCAGATTTGTCCCTTTGAGTAATTTGAGGATTAGTGTGGCTGGTGCCGCAATACCATCAGTTGAAAACTCCCCAACCTGAAATTTCTGCCCATTCACGGTATATTGATAAGCAACTCCGAGAACTTCATCGGTATTGAGCGATTGCACCAAAGAGATATATCCAAGTTGCCGGTTTATCGTGTATTCCGTTGAATCGAGTAACCGGGCGTTTTCGATTTTTTCGTAATCACGCCCGCCGACAAAATCCCGAGCCGACAATGGATTTAGTGCATCGGTTATCCTCGAGATGGTACGCACTCCCGAATAGGTGGAGGTCATCTCCTTGTAAATACCGTTTATATCATTTCCCGGATAGGTATTATAGGGATATGCAAGACCTGGTGTATCGCCAAATGAGCCTATGCTCTGATTTTGTTTGTTCACCCCTTTTTCTCCAAGGTCCATAAGTGCAAGCACATTTCTGGATGACTGGAACCGGTTTGATTTGTTGGTCACCCAGACTTCAATCTTGTTAATTGTAACTGCAGATTTTATGACTGGCAAAGAGGAAAGGGCCTTGTCGTAGTTTTCATAAAAGAAATGGCCCAGCAAAAAGTGGCGGTTTGCATCATAATCAGTGGCATTAATTTCGAATTTCGATTTGGCAGCTCCCCCCTCGGTGTTGATCACTTTGGTTTCCCCTTTTTGCTGTGAAAAAACTGATGAAACCGACAATTTTCCAAATTGCAGGTCTGTTTTTACCCCAAAAAGATTTGTACCCCCCCTGATCAGTGTCCCGGAGAGCGGCATAGAGACGTTTCCCGCTTCAACATTTTTGACGATGTCATCCTCGTGCCCGGCATAGTTTAACTTTATTTTATTCTCAAAGTCGAACGTAGCATCGGTATTGTAATTGAACCGCATTTTAAGTCTTTCGCCGATTTGTCCATCCAGATTGACATTAATTTTTTCGGTGAAATCGAAGGTTGTATATTTCTGCATCCGGACCGGAATGGAGGGATTTTCAATCCGGTTGGTCTTAATTCCCAAATTCATTTCCACATACCCTTGAGGCTTAATATTCACTATATTGGATCCGAAGACTTTATTGAAGGCCTCTCCGGATATCCGAAACTGAGGAATAAGTTGAGATTTCTGATCGAGTGAATTCTGCGACATCCGCTGTCTCCAATACCGGTCAATTGATTCCCGAAGGTCATTTTTCAGAAAATCTGCCCTTCGCATAGATACCGGAAGACGATAATCCATGTTTCCAATCCGTTCGGAGATCAGATAATCACCTGAAATGGGATCATATTCAATCACAGTGTGGATGTTGGAAGGTTTTTTCAGGTAGAGTGCAGAGGAGTCAGTAGTTCCTGTATTGGCAAAAAGGCTCTGATCCTTAAACGGGAATTTGAGGGGCCCGATCGTGTCGCCGCGAGTGGTATCTCTTTCAACGGGATGATTGATTATCAAACCTCCCCCGCTTGATATATCCTGACTAAACCGTGCAAAAGTATTGCCGGTTAAAGAGGAGATGATCAATAAAGACAGGACTACAGCCGTATTTAAGAAGACACGTCGCAATATATTCTATTAAAAACTTTTTAATGCAATTTTCAGCAGTTGCTCCACCGTAAGATCGGGTTTTGAAATCAAAATCTGATCCAATGAATTTTCTACAGCCTTCTTATTAAATCCCAACATTTCCAGGGCACTTAAGGCTTCACTGCGAACAACAGAATTGCCCGATCTGAGTATTTTATCTGAGCTTAAACCTTTGCCCACCTTATCTTTCAATTCAATGATAACCCGCTGTGCAGTTTTGGCTCCAATACCTTTAATGCTTTTTAAGAGATTCACGTTATCTGTTAATATCGCATTCCGAAGATCTTCAGGCAGGTATGATGACAGCATCATAATTGCAATGGATGCTCCGATTCCATTAACAGATATGAGCATCCTGAAAAAATCCCGTTCTTCCTGTTCTGCAAAGCCATACAGCAGGTGGGCATCCTCCCGGACCACCTCATGGAGAAATAATTTACTGTGCTCGTCACCCTTTAATCTTGAGTAAGTATTCACAGAGATATGCAAAAAGTATGCCATTCCCCCGGTTTCGACAACAACTCCAGCAGGAGTTAATCCGGAAATTATCCCTTTTATATATTCGTACATAGCGTGCTTTAAAAATGACCGTTACAAATCTTATTCTCCGCCGGTTCTGTCAATTTCGTGCCGTTGCAAAGGATTCCTGGAGAGCTCACTGTATCGTTTCCTATTTTCAAATAAATCGATAGCGAGATAGAGTGCATTTCGGAATGACTCTTCGGATGCATTTCCGGACCCTGCAATGTCATAGGCTGTTCCATGCCCTGGGGAGGTCCTGATGATGGGTAATCCGGCGGTATAGTTGACACCTGAATCGAAAGCGAATGACTTAAACGGGATTAATCCCTGATCGTGGTACATCGCTAAGGTGGCGTCAAATTTCTTAAAATCGCCTGCTCCAAAGAAGCCATCGGCAGGATATGGACCCAAAGCGATGATTCCTTCATCATTTGCCTGCCTGATTGCAGGAATAATTATCCGTTCCTCCTCGTCCCCGATTACGCCGCCATCGCCGGCATGGGGGTTGAGACCCAATATTGCAATGCGCGGTTTTCGGATGGAGAAATCTTCAAGCAATGTTTTATGCAACACCCTGAGATTACTTAATATATTCTCTTTAGTAATTGAGTTAACAACCTGACTTATTGGAATATGTCCGGTCACGACACCAATTTTCAGAAAATCACTGATCATAAGCATCAGGTAGTTTTTCGTTCCAAACTCTTTTGCAAAGTATTCGGTATGACCGGGAAACTTAAAACTTTCTGACTGTATATTTTCTTTGTTGATCGGAGCAGTAACAATTGCATCAATATCGCCCGATTTCAGATCACGAACAGCTGCCTCCAGCGCAGCAAAGGCAGCATCACCAGCCATCTTTGTCGATTTTCCAAGTTCCACTCTAACATCTTCACTAACACAGTTAACGATATTTGGCCGCTTAGGATTTGCATCTTTGGCCGAATTAATCGTATTAAAGGTGAAAATTTCATTGTCCATCGCTTTGCGGTAATATGCTGCGACTTTGGATGAACCGTAAACAACCGGGGTGCACATTTCCAAAATTCGGCTGTCCGCCAAGGCTTTTATAATTATTTCGTATCCTATACCGTTGATATCACCGTGGGTGATTCCCACCTTAATCTTATGTTGCTCCATTCCAAGCCTTTTAATGGTTATAATACAACCGGATTATTCAGCGGTTGACTTGTCAAATATAAGGTTTTAATTTGAGAATATTGGTTCGCAAATTTATCACAAACCGGGGATGCCATCCCTTCAAAAGGTTACCGGGAGTTATACAATTCCGCTAAATACCTGCTATACCTCTATGTATAAATTGGTTAGGAAATCAATTAATAACCTGACTCCGGTAGCTGTCCCCCCTTTGGTACGGTAATGATCTGGCTTATTTAAGAATGCAGGTCCGGCTATATCGAGATGAATCCATGGATAATCTACAAAATTCTCGAGAAACTTACCCGCTGTAATTGCCCCGGCCTCGCGGGAACCGATATTTTTCAGGTCGGCAATGTCCGATTTGATCAACTCGCCGTACTCTTCCCACAGGGGGAATTCGACAATCCGTTCATAGACATTTTCACCGGAGCGTTTCAGTGCGGCAAAAGTAGTCTCCTCAACGTTTCCCATTCCAACGATTCCCTGATGGCCGATTGCCATAGCGGCTGACCCGGTAAGCGTTGCAAGGTCAATCACCAGTTCAGGATTATACCCTTTTGCATAACTCAATGCGTCAGCAAGGATTAGTCGCCCTTCCGCATCGGTATTAAGTACCTCAACGGTTTTTCCACTGTGCATAACAATAACATCTCCAGGCGCATAAGCATTTCCGTCAGGGCGATTATCAGTCGATGGAATGAGTGCGATCAGGTGAAGGGGAAGCTTACATTTGGCAGCAAAATAGAGCACTGCCGCTACCACAGCACCCCCGGCCATATCACATTTCATATAATCCATCGAATCTTTAGTCGGCTTCAGGCTTAGCCCGCCGGTGTCATAGACTACCCCTTTCCCAACCAGGATAATTGGTTTTTTATTCTTCGCATCAGCCGGATTCCAGGTTAATACTGAAAAAACAGGAGGATCTATACTTCCCTGGTTAACAGCCAGTAAGCCGCCCATTTTAAGCTCCGTGATTTTATCTTTGTCGAAAATATCGGTATCCAGGCCAGCCAGTTCTCCCATCGCTTCGAATGAATGAGCCATTTCAACAGCATTCAAGTGCGAGGCAGGTTCATTAACCAGATCGCGCGTGATAAAAACCGCCTCAATCACCACTGCCAGCTGATCAATTTGATCCTGTGTAATTTCAGTTCCCACAAAGTTAATTTGCTTAAGGCTCCAGGGAGTTTTGGGACCCGATGACCTGTACTTTTTGAACCGATAACTACCCAATGCCAACCCCTCTGCCAGAGCAACTGTTCCATGAGGTTCCTTGCCGGAATTGATCAGGTCGATCTGTTCGATTTTTTCAACTTTCATGATGGCCGAAATTTCATTTCCCCTTTTTCGGCACTCCTCAAGAAATGCGCTTCTTACTTTTGAATTATCGCAAAAGGCAACAAGAATCAACTCATTGTACCTATTAATTAGCACAAGATTATTATCTGCAAGTTGTTTCAGCAAATAGGTCTCTTCAAGAGAGTTTAATGAAATGGCTTCAACTGATTTCCGATCGTGGACCAAAAAGGCTTTTGCGAAGGATGCTTTTTCAATAGTGCTATTAAATTTAATTTCCGTGCCGGCAATTTTCATATTTTATGTTTTTTGTTTCTAAAAAATATCGTGATTTATCAAAATTTATTCCATTCAATAGAAATTAAGTAAATAAGAGTAATTTAATGTCGTAAAGATTGCTTCGTTCCCGATACGCTGCGCTATCGGAGCAGGCTGTACCTCCTTACAATGAAGACTATTAGTAAGTGTCTGCTTCAATCAAAAGATTGCTTCGTCGCATCAGACCTTCTAAGTTCCTGCGGAACATGTTGTTAATCATAGCTCCTCACAATGACAGGTGACTCCCATCTCTCTATTAATTAAACCATCTGTCATTGCGAGGAGCTATACAATAATTTTAAACGAAATGATTGACATCCTGAGCGACGAAGTGGTACACTGAGCCTGTCGAAGTGCAATCTTTACTCCGGTTCTGCTTTTCCTGAGTTACTGCAATGAAGCAATATTACCACTTTAGTACGACATTTATTTATTGTAACTAATTAATGAATGAACGATTTTATACCCATAATATAAAAATAACGGGAGCTTCCCCGTATTGTTCAAAATATAGTATTTTAGTTCCGGCAAGTTTAATTTATTTTAAGCGTGTCCGGGTATTCTAAAATCTGCTCCGGAGTATCCCGATTTGGGCAGGATTTTAATATTAATAATTTATAAATCAGATTTTTACCAAATAAAAGTATCATTAATGAGGAAATGGCGTGTCGAAGATTCAGAAGAGCTTTACAACATCACCGGGTGGGGAATTAATTATTTTTCGATCAATGACAAGGGTCATGTGGTTGTAACTCCCCGGAAAAATGGTGTTGAGGTTGACTTGAAAGAGTTGGTTGAGGAACTTCAATTAAGGGATGTATCTGCACCGATGCTGATCCGGTTTCCGGATATCCTGGATAGCAGGATCGAGAAGATGGCCAGTTGTTTCAAGATTGCTTCCGAAGAATATATGTATAAGGCTCAGAATTTTATTATTTACCCCATTAAGGTCAATCAGATGAGGCCTGTTGTGGAGGAGATCGTGAGCCACGGAAAAAAATTCAATATTGGTCTCGAGGCTGGATCAAAGCCCGAATTGCATGCTGTTATTGCGATCAATACAGACAATGATTCCCTGATAATCTGTAATGGATATAAGGATGATGATTATATTGAGCTTGCCCTGCTTGCACAAAAGATGGGGCGCAGAATCTTTCTGGTTGTCGAGAAATTAAGTGAGCTTAAACTGATTATTAAGATTGCCAAGCAGTTTAAGATCAGGCCAAATCTTGGAATCAGGATTAAGCTGGCCAGTTCCGGTAGCGGGAAATGGGAAGATTCAGGTGGTGATGTAAGCAAATTCGGTCTAACCTCCAGTGAGTTACTCGAAGCTTTGGATATTCTGGAACGAAACAAGATGAAGGATTGTCTTCATTTGGTTCATTTTCACATTGGGAGCCAGGTCAATAAAATAAGGCGTATTAAAATTGCGATTCGTGAGGCTTCCCAGTTTTATGTGCAGCTGCATAAAAATGGATATAACATCAGTTTTGTCGATATTGGTGGTGGCTTAGGGGTTGATTATGATGGTACCCGATCGTCAAATAGCGAGAGCAGTGTCAATTACAGCATCCAGGAGTACGTGAATGATGTAATTTCAACCATGGTTGATGTGAGTGACAAGAATAACCTGCCCCATCCGAATATCATTACGGAATCGGGAAGGTCGCTTACTGCGCACCATTCGGTTTTGATCTTTGAAGTTCTTGAGGCGACGAGTCTGCCTGTTTGGGAAGAGGATGAAGAGATAGATCCCAACGATCATGAATTGCTTAAAGAGCTCTTTTCGCTGTGGAATACCCTGAATCAGACGCGGATGCATGAAACATGGCACGATGCCCAGCAGATCCGCGAGGAGACCCTTGATCGTTTCAGCCTTGGTTTGTTGGATCTTCAGACAAGGGCTAAAATCGAACGGCTGTTTTGGTCTATCGCCAAAGAGGTTCAGCAGATGACAAATGGATTAAAACATGTCTCCGAAGAGCTACTCAGCCTTCCTAAATTATTGTCTGATAAATATTTCTGCAATTTTTCACTGTTCCAATCATTGCCCGATTCCTGGGCAATCGACCAGATATTCCCGATTATTCCCATACAGCGGCTTGATGAGAAACCGGACCGATCGGCAACTCTGCAGGACATTACCTGTGATTCGGACGGGAAAATTGATAATTTCATCTCAACGAGGAATTTATCGTACTATCTCCCGGTCCATTCACTTAAGCCTAAGGAGCCTTATTATATCGGAGTATTTCTTGTCGGTGCATATCAGGAAATCCTGGGTGATTTACATAATCTTTTCGGCGACACCAATGCCGTACACGTCTCAGTTGACGACAAAGGTTACAGTATTGATCAGATTATTGATGGTGAAACTGTCGCTGAAGTACTGGAATATGTTCAGTATAATCCAAAAAAATTAGTTAGAACAGTTGAAACCTGGGTAACTTCGTCTGTAAAATCAGGAATTATTACAGCAGAAGAGGGTAAAGAATTCCTCTCAAATTACCGTTCAGGACTGTATGGATACACTTATCTGGAGTAATTAAAATTCCAAAAAAAATATTTTGGGAATTTCTTTTTTTGAGGTATAGTGCTAAATTAGATAGTTAATTTAGCACTATACCTTCTTTTTTTATACCCCTTCCGGGGGAAATATCATTATTTAAAATACTGATAAGCAAGCACTTTGACTATATCCATTGCGATTTTCTACTTTATCTAACTTCCCCTATACATTCAGGTAACAATTCCGGTCCAAGACCTATTAAGACTTGTAATATTTTATTCAAAAGTAAATTATTTTTTTACATTGGTACAATTGTATATAAATTCATTTATCTTTATTGCATATTTTTATTGCATACGTAAATTTATTATTTTACATCTTAATTTAAAAAACAATAAATATTTTAGTCTTATAAAAAAGAATTCCGACGACTAGAAAATAACCCACCTGACATAATAACTTTCATTCAATGCTATCTGCCGGCAGAATTGCCGCGGCGAAAATGGTTTAATTGAGTAAGCCTTATTAGAAAACTACCTTAATCTCTATTAAAATAGGATAAAGGCGGCCACTATAACGAGTCTGCAATTATTTAGAAACTATAAATCTTGAAAGCTAACTGTTCCATATTAGTTTTGGCTCTACTATGCAGCTGTAATCTGTTATACGGAACTAATAGCTGCATGCCGGTTAGTCTGAAAACCTATGGTGCACACGAAGCCTCCATTGTATCAACTGATATTCTAAAATTACCTGAATCACAAATTAACTATCAGGGACCAATTATCAGTTTTATAAAAACCGATTTAAATTGCTTTGGTGACAATAACGGATCCATCATCGTCAGTGTAACCGGGGCAGACGGAACGGAAAGCTTCTCCTGGCTGGATGACCCCACCATCATTACGGCTAACCGGACCAGCCTAACTGCCGGAACCTATCAGGTGACAGTTACTAATACTTCCGGATCTTCTCAACTTTCAATTGATATCACTCAGCCTGCTGCAGCACTTTCTTCATCAATATCATCACAATCACCTGTCTTGTGTTTCGGCGGTGCTAACGGATCTGTAACTGTTTCAGCAGCTAACGGAACGGCACCCTATGAATACAGTCTCAATGGAGCAGCTTTCCAGGTATCGGGAACATTTTCGACGCTTACGGCCGGAAGCTATACCGTAACAGTGAGGGATGCTGCCGGTTGCACAACAGATCAGGCGGTTACAATCACTCAACCTGCTGCAGCACTATCCTCATCAATATCCTCTCAAACACCTGTCTTATGTTTCGGTGGCGCAACAGGTTCAGTAACTGTTTCAGCAACTAACGGAACTGC
>CAIVCR010000042.1 GCA_903904515.1 uncultured Bacteroidia bacterium | reverse complement strand
GCGAAGATCAAGGTGGAATATGTGATGAATGGATTAAATCCGGGGAAAAAATACACCATTCTTACCAATAATTCCCCGGTTAAAGTATCGAAGCCTGATCAAAAGGGTAATCTTAATTTTGTTTGTTTAGGAATTAATAATGAGATAGTTGTTAAGGAAGTGACCCGTTGAAAAATTGGGTGTGGCGTCTCAGCGAGAAGTGAGCGGGTGACTGTTCAGGAAATGAAGAGTCACCCGCTCACTAGTTATCGCGGTACCCGCTCACTACCTAAGGCATATTTCTGGTTTCCCCCGGTATCGAAAAAGGGACTTCATTTTTATCCAGACAGCCGATCACCTGAACAATGGCATTGGGATTCACTATGGTTATTGGCATGGCTGCCTTATAATCCCGCATCCGGCATCCAAACATGCTCACCGAACACTTTTCATTTCCACGAATAGTCATATAATCCCAGGAGTTTCCAAAGTTTGTGAGTGCACCGTTCCCCCCAGAGAACGCTTCGACATTTGAAATGGAGCAATGCCCTTTCCCCTCAATAATAAACGGATGAACATCTTCAATCCGCATACCGGTATTTGCTATTATCGACCCCTGAGCAATCATCCAGTTCCTGTTTTTTGAATTATCACCGTATTTGTGAATCCCTACCGTGACACAATCAAAATTAAAGTTGGTCAGCTGTCCATAAGTCGCCGGACCCAGTAATATTCCGCCAAAACTCCCAAAGGTGAACAGGTCGATGAGCTGCGCATTATCGGTATGGTTGATGGCATACGTGAATTTCTGCTTAGCGACAACTGCATCAATGAGTTGTTTGGAATAGCTTCTGCCTATTTCGCGTTGAATAGCCGGATTTACATGACAATGGAGGATTCGTGGAATATCATAGCAATAATCAATACGGATAAACTCCCCTCCGAGGGGATAGCCGTAGCAATTCTGGAACAGAATCAGTTCGCAGGGATGTTGAGATGCTGCATTGAAATCCATTGAGATATATTCACCATAGAAGGTGAGATCCGTAAGTGTGACCCCCTCGGTACTGGAGATCTGTGAAACCTGAATTGTCGGAGGATAGGCAATTACTTTTGATGGATCATCGAGAACCTGATCGGGGTACCAGAACTGAATCCCTTTGATCTGAGTGGCGCTTTCAACGGTTATAAATGGCGCAAGGGCATCACGAACGGCCAGAACCGATCCGACAGGTTGTTCTTTCGTCGGATGTTTAGTCCCCCGGGGCACCGGACCATTAACGCCGATCAGCGATACATTTTTCTTTAGAATAATCCCACTTCCAATAACATACGGGTCTTCGGTTGGCTCAACAAACAGTGCGGCACCGCTGGCAGATGCCCAGTCGATTGCCTTTTGAAGGTTGGCTTTATTTATTTCCGGTGAATTTTCGGGCAGCACTCCGAATGATCGGATGCTTTTCAAAAGGGACTTTTCACCATCCTGAGCGAAGAGATTGGGAATTAAGGAGAGAACTAGCAGGAGAAGAATGAGATTGGGCTTCATAAAATATTTATATAGAAGTACATAATATAAAAAATTCAACCGCAGAGATCCGCTAAGAAAAACCGCAGAGAACCGCAAAGTAT
>CAIVCR010000041.1 GCA_903904515.1 uncultured Bacteroidia bacterium | reverse complement strand
GGTCAGGTTATTTGTTGAGGCAAGGTTGTCTTTCAACTGTTGGACTGAACTGGCGCCAATCAAAACTGAGGTTACCCGCTGATCTTTTAATAGCCAGGCTATGGCCATCTGTGCCAATGACTGCCCCCTCAATTTTGCTACTTCATTAAGTCTTTTAACTTTAGCAATAGCAGGTCCAACCTGATCTTCGCGCAAATATCCCCATGATTTTGCGGCGCGTGAGCCTTCGGGAATCCCGTCAAGATAACGGTTGGTTAGCAATCCCTGGGCAAGGGGTGAAAAAGCAATAACACCGATACCCTCGTCCTCAACGACATCCAGGAGTCCGTTCTCAACCCAACGCTCAAACATCGAATATTTCGGCTGATGGATCAGGCATGGAGTTCCAAGTTGCTTCAGAATCGCAGCAGCTCTTTTGGTCAGTTCAGCAGGGTAGTTTGATATTCCGGCATAAAGGGCTTTCCCGGAACGCACCGCATAATCGAGCGCCATCATGGTCTCTTCAAGCGGGGTATCCGGATCGGGACGGTGTGAATAGAATATATCGACATAATCAAGCCCCATTCGCTTTAAACTTTGATCGAGACTGGAGAGCAGATATTTACGGGAGCCCCATTCGCCGTAGGGGCCCGGCCACATCAGGTAACCTGCTTTTGTAGAGATGATTAATTCGTCTCTGAACGGAGCAAAATCTTTCTTAAAAATGACCCCAAAATTCTCCTCTGCCGATCCGGGAGGAGGACCGTAATTATTGGCCAGGTCGAAATGAGTGATCCCCTGGTCAAAGGCGTACCGAAGCATGGCACGTCCATTTTCCAGGACATCGACACCACCGAAGTTATGCCATAGTCCTAATGAAATTTCGGGCAGTTTTAGTCCACTGCGTCCGCAACGCCTGTAGTTTGTTCCCTGGTCGTATCGTTCTTCAGAGGGGATATAATTCATGGTAAAATATTTTGAATGTAAAAATAGAAAAAATAGGAGTGCTCTTTTGAGATTATTTTCTGACAAACGGGAAAAGGAGCTGAACATTCCCGTTATTCAATCGTGTTCCATATTCTGAATCTTCAAAGGCTTCAGCATATCTGATCTTTGAACCCTTTTCAATTCCATAAAGTGAAATTAGTTTTTCCCTGTATTTAGTGGCAATACTCTCTGCCTCATCGCGTCTGCTCCTGCCCATCCACTCACGCCGCTCGGCCTTCCCTGCGGGAACCTGATCGATGATTCCGGCATTCCAGGGTAACCATTCATAAACCTGAGAAACATGGCAATCGTACATATCGATTTTCTTTTCAATCGTTTCGTCTATTCCAACCACTACATCGGGTGAGAATGGTGTGGGTTTTGTAAAATTATCAGAAGTAAAAAGAAACACGGGATTCTTTTTGAGAATAGGTGTTTCAGGGCAAATATTCGGGACAGTAACCATATAAGCGGCATCCAATACCAGTTGTGCTGTATTCCGGTGATCAGGATGGTAATCATTGAGGCGGGGTGAAATAACGATGTCTGCATTAAACTCCCGGATTAACCGGATAATTTTTCTCCTGTTTTCCAGAGTTGGCATAAGTTCCCCGTCATGATTATCGAGAAGCTGGTATTCAACACCCAATAGATCACCTGATTTCCGGGCCTCTTCTGCTCTTCTTCGCATCAGCTCGCCCCCTCCCATGGTCTGGTGGCCGGCATCACCGTTTGTGACGGAAACAAGTTTTACCTTATGGCCTGCGGCAATATAAAGAGCAGCAGTTCCACATGCATCTTCTGCATCATCGGGATGTGCACCAATAATCAGAACATGTAATTCTCCCTTTTTTTGAGCATTCAGGACACCTCCAAAGAGCAGTATTCCAATTAGAATCAGACCGATTATTTTCATCTTCTTTAACTATGAATCCAGTTTGACAATGGGGATAAATTGATTAGTAAACTTTTCTGCAAGATACGAAACATTTGTTTTCTGTTATAAATGTTGTGAGAAATGGCTAATTTGAAGATTTGCGTAACAATAATTTCTATATTTGCTAATTCCAAAACGAAAAGGAACCAGACTTATAATTAACATCAAATTCTATTAAAATCAAAGTGTTAGCACTAATTAAAACAAAATACGGAAACTATTAAATCAAATATTAAAAATGAGACAAGTAGCAATTGGAATTGATATTGGAGGAACAAATACTGCAATTGGAGTAGTTGATTACGAAGGAAACGTATTATACGAAAAAAAACCACAGCTTCCGACCCCTCAGAAAAGGGAAAATCCCAATATGACGATGGCCGTTTCTGATGAACTGATCGATAAATATATCAGCAGTTTAACGGCAGAGATTAAAACTGCCATTGAAACAGTGAAGCAGATTAATCCTGAAATTGAAGTTGCCGGGATCGGTATTGGAGCCCCGAATGGTAACTACTATAGCGGAACTATCGAAAATGCAGCCAATCTTCCATTTGTCGGTGTTGTCCATTTTACCGATTTAATTCAGAAAAATTTCCCCGAAATCAAACATGTAAAACTTACAAACGATGCCAATGCGGCTGCCCTGGGAGAGATGATCTACGGTGGCGGCAAGGGGATGAAAAACTTTGTAATGATCACTTTAGGAACAGGCCTCGGAAGTGGAATTATCGTTAACGGCGATCTTGTTTATGGAGCTGACGGTTTTGCAGGCGAGGTTGGACATACCACCCTGGTTCCCGATGGAAGATTATGCGGATGTGGTGGTTACGGCCATCTTGAAGCCTATTGTTCGGCAACTGGAATCAAAAGAACAGTCTATGAGTTGCTTGCCCAGAATAATGCAACCGAAAGCGAACTGGCTAAAGTTCCTTATGCCGATATGAATGCCAAAATTGTTTACGATGCAGCCGAAAACGGCGACCCTATTGCCAAAGCAGTATTCCAGAATGCAGGAGAATTACTTGGGCGGTCACTGGCTGATACGGTTCACTATCTGAGTCCTGAGGCGATCTTCCTTTTTGGTGGTGCTGCTGCAGCTGGTGACTATATCTTCAAACCGACCAAAGAGAGTCTCGAGAAATATGTCCTTCCGACCTTCCGCAATAAGGTAAAAATCCTCCCTTCAAAACTCAAAGAGGGTTCCGCTGCCATTGTAGGCGCCAGTGCACTGGTCTGGAAAGAGCTCGAAAAAAATTAAGAATCTTAACCCGAAAGGGACTCTACGCATATCAGACAACCCCCAATCAATCTTATTTGGTTGGGGGTGTTTTTTCTAAATTTTACCAAACTTGCGGTGCGATGCACCTTAACATCTGAAGAGCCGTGTAACGGCGTAAGTTTGGTAAATTAGGATGACTAGATAAGAATTAGTAAGCCGCTTCGCGGCGACAGAAGTGATTACTAACCAATGTTCATTAAAAATACGACAATAACTTAAACTATTATCGAGATGAAAAAAGTAATTCTTGTCCGTCATGCAAAAAGCATATCCCATGGTTACGATCAGGATTACGAACGCACGCTGACTGAACGGGGGGAAGAGGATGCCCTGATAATCAGCCAGGAACTTCAGAAGATGGGTATCCATCCCGATCTGATTATTGCCAGTCCTGCCGTGCGAACAACGCAGACGGCCAGGATCTTTTCCGAAACGCTTGAATACCCGTTCACTTCAATCCTTTTTAAGAAGAAATTGTACAGCGGAACAACTTCAGAGAATTTCCTGTCAACGCTTCAGGAGCTCGAAGACGAGAAAAATACCGTGATGGTTTTTGGGCACAATCCCACCATTTATTACTACATGCACTTTCTGATTCGTAATTTCGCCCTTGATGTTCCCACCTGTGCCACTGTAGGAATTGATTTTGAAGTCGATAGCTGGAGTCAGCTAAGAGAATCAGAGGGTAAAATGGCTTTTATGTTTATCCCGGATATGTTTAAATGAAGAATGAAAGAATGAAGAATGAAGGAATGAAGAATGAAGGAATTAAGAATTAAAGAATTAAGCAAATTAGCATATTAGCGCATTAACCCATTCCTTCTCTCCCTCTCTCAGTCTCTCAATCTCTTGCTCACCATCTCTTGCTCACCAGTTCAGCTTAATCGTCTGTTTTACATCAGGGTGCAAGCTTAGGGCCACAGGACACGATTTTGTGATGGCTGTAAAAATAGCCTTATCCTTATCCGAGAAGTTGTTCTTTGGAAACGTAATCTCCACGATGATCTCCCCGATTCTTCTGGGATCTGCAGACATGATTTTGGTTGTTTCAATGGTGGTTCCTACTAAATCGAGCCCCTTATCCCGCGCTTTAATCCCCATAATAGTCATCATACAATCACTAAGTGCTGTAGCAACTAAGTCAGTTGGTGAAAATGCTTCAGCTCTGCCCTGATTATCTACCGGCGCATCGGTAATTAATTTTTGACCCGAATAAAGGTGTACATTTTCAGTCCTGAGCTCCCCGAGGTATACCGTATGTGAAGTTGCCATAATGAATAAATTTTGAGTGCAAGATAATAAAAACAGCTAACTCAACATTGCCTTTAGAAAAGAGTTAATTTTGTCACCAAATTTAAACTATAACATCATGTTTTCAGGAATTGTTGAAGGAATGGGCACTGTAGTTGCTATCAGGAAGGAGCGGGAGAATGTTCACTTTACCCTAAATTGCGATTTTGTTAATGAGTTGAAAATCGATCAGAGTCTTTCCCATAATGGGGTTTGCCTGACTGTGGTGAAGAAGAGTGAAAATTCCTATACTGTCACTGCCATTATGGAGACGCTGTTAAAATCAAATCTCGGATTACTTCAGGTGGGTGACAAGGTGAACCTCGAACGGAGCATGATGATCAATGGTCGTCTCGACGGCCATATCGTGCAGGGGCATGTCGATCAGACAGCAATTTGCACAAAAATTGAAGAATCAGACGGAAGCTGGTATTTTACGTTTAGCTATGACTTTGATATCGAAAAGGCGCGTCAGGGGTATATGACCGTTGAGAAGGGTTCGGCAACGGTAAACGGTGTGAGTCTGACGGTTGTAAACTCAAAAGATGACTCATTTCAGGTCGCAATTATTCCATACACCTATGAGCATACCAATTTCCATACCTTCAAGGTTGGATCGGTTATCAATCTCGAATTTGATATTATCGGGAAATACCTGAGTCGTCTGGCAAGCTATAAATAAAGAGGGAGTGCCTCGGCTACGCTCGGCAAACGGGAGGGAGAGAAGAGGCGATGAGAATTTGATAATGTGCCAATGTGCTAATGCGATAATGTAAGAATGATTTATTGTCCAACAATTTAGGTTGTTACAAATCCTGACGGGGTGACATGATTGTAGCAAAAGTACGACAATATCATCGACCCAACCCGGAAAGGGTGACAGGATTATATAAAATAAAAAAAGTTATACATAAAATCTGTAAACAAAAATCAGGAATAGGCAGGTGATGGGGCGAATCAAACTTTCCGCCGGTTTAATTTGAAACAATACCTCCGGATATTCTTAAAGATTCTCCCTTTCCAGAACCAAAATAATACATATAACTAGTGGCCATTTCAAACTCTTTTTAAGCATTTCAATATAATATCGGTATATGAAAATTCTGTCTCTTTTAGCTCTTCTAATGATTCTGCTATCCTCGTTTCAATCCGCACTAAAGGAAACTCTTGTGCAAAAAGCTGCCCGTATCCATAACGCAGTTCTCACAATAGACACCCATTGTGACACGCCGATGAACCTCTCAAGAGCTGATTTTAACCTGGCTGAGAGGCATGATGCGCTGACTTCTGACACGAAGGTCGACCTGCCCCGGATGAAAGAGGGGGGAATGGATGCCCAGTTTTTTGCGGTTTTCCTGGGACAGGGACCCCGTACCGAAGAGGGGCATGCCAATGCCAACAAAAAGGCGTTCGACATCATCCATGCAATTTACAGGAGTGTTGAAGCTTCCCCTGATCTTGCCCAACTAGCCCGGACACCCGAAGATGCCTATGCCATCGAAAAAACGGGTAAACGGGCAATCTACATCGGCATGGAAAATGGCTATCCTTTGGGACACGATTTGTCGATGATCGAAAAATTCCGGAACCTTGGAGTCCGTTATATCACGTTGTGCCACACCTCCAATAACGATATCTGTGACTCCTCAACTGATAAGAAGGGTCCTGAATATAATGGTCTTTCACCTTTTGGTATAGAAGTGGTGAAGGAGTTGAACCGGGTTGGAATGATCGTCGATGTTTCGCATATTTCAGACTCATCGCTCTACCATGTCTTAAGAATAACTAAAGTTCCGGTCATTGCAAGCCACTCCTGTTCGAGGGCAATCTGTGATAATCCACGGAACCTCACGGATGATGGACTCCGTGCACTGGCTAAAAACGGGGGTGTAGTCCAGATGTGTATTCTCTCTGATTATGTGAAAACCCCCGATCCAAACCCGGCACGCGACTCTGTCCGGGCAGCTTTACGGGTAAAATACAACAATTTTATCGGATTGACCCCTGAACAGGAACAAGCAAGCTGGGCTGACTGGCGCGCAGTGATGAAGAAATTCCCCCAAAAGCTGGCTAATGTGAAGGATGTTGTTGATCATATTGACCACATCGTAAGGGTCGCCGGCATTAACCATGTGGGCATCGGTACCGATTTTGACGGTGGCGGAGCAGTTTCAGGATGTTTCGATGTATCCGAGATGGGAAATATCACGCTTGAACTTGTAAAACGAGGATACACTGAGGCACAGATCCGTAAAATCTGGGGTGGAAATTTTATGAGGGTGTTTAAGGCTGTACTGAAAGGGGCTGAAAAAAAATCTTAATACAGAATCTTAACTCCTAATCATCCTTTTTGTATTCCAGGATATCCCCTGGCTGACAATCGAGAACATTACAAATCGATTCGAGGGTATCGAATCTGACACCCTTTGCCTTGCCGGTTTTTAAGATGGACAAATTTACGGTAGTGAGTCCTACGCGCTGTGAGAGTTCATTTAGCGACATCTTTCGTTTGGCCATCATAACATCTAAATTGATAACTATAGCCATAACTAAATAAATGTTTCGTTTTCCAGTTTTATTTCCAGGGCCCGCATAACAAATTGCTTTATAGCCCATAAGAGAGCAGCCAGCAACAAATAGATCGTCTGGGGTGAGCTGAAAATCAGCAGTCGGGTAAACGATCTGATTAACAAATTGATAATGCTTACCGCTGAATTCCATTCACCGAGGTGTAACTCGCTAAAATTATTGATTACAATTTTGACAGCTCCAAGCATGGCAAGTCCCAGACACGACCAGATTATGCCATTCAAAACTTTTAGGCTATCCGGATCAAAATACCCCGTTTGTCCATATCTCCTGAATAACCGGATCAACAGCCAGGAGACATATACGTAAATCAGGTTGCTGCAAATCTGAACAATAAACCAGACAGCTGGAATCTCATCCATCGGAACAACGGAGTGATTTTCAGGATTGAGCAAAAAGGGGATAAACCAGCGGGTATGATACAACAAGGCAAGGGACGAAAAATAAACAGTCACCCACAAAACCACTTTAATGAGGATCAGCCTGGATATTCGAATCTTGTACATGGGAATAATCGTTAGAAATTATTCCCCAAATATACATCCTGAATTTTAATAACTACCAATATATTTAATGTTTTATTTTAAATTATTAAAATAAAACATTAAATATCGATTTCAGATTTCATGAAAGAATTTTAATTGGCCGACATCCAGTACCCTGCCTTAGGATCTTTTTGACGCAAGGTGTTTAAGGTGAG
>CAIVCR010000040.1 GCA_903904515.1 uncultured Bacteroidia bacterium | reverse complement strand
CAACCCAGACCTCCCCCAACCCCTCCAGAGGAGGGGAGAAGGTGGGGAGAAGGAGGGGAGTAAGGTACAGATTGCTGGCCAAAAGTCTCCCCTTTGGAGAGATTTAGAGGGGTCAAAAAGGAGAAAACTGGAATTTCAAATAGTACATTCTATCTTTTCTATTACTTAACTGCTCACGAAAAATATATTAACTTAGTAACTTATGCAAAAACTAGTCCTACTGATTGTAAGCATTCTTTTCTTATCGGCTGGCTTTGCCAATAATCCTTTTAAAGGGACTAATGCGATAATCACTTCTGAGTTTATCTACCAAAAGAAGGATGTCTCTTTTCCGAGTTGCCATGCTTCCACAATTGCAGAGATCACAGATGGTCTAATAGCAGCCTGGTTTGGAGGAAAAGAGGAGCGGGATCCCGGAGTGGGTATCTGGACAAGCCGGAATCTAAATGGTAAATGGAGCATCCCCGTTGAAGTTGCCAACGGAATACAGCCTGAGGGAAACCGGTTTCCAACATGGAATCCGGTCCTTTATAATGCAGGTAAAGAGCTCATGCTATTTTACAAGGTTGGTCCGAACTGCGCCGATTGGTGGGGAGAATTTGTTTCCTCGACAGATAACGGAAACACCTGGTCAAAACCGGTAAAACTCCCCAAAGGGTTCTGGGGACCAATCAAGAATAAACCGGTAATGCTCGAAAATGGTGAATTATTATGTCCCTCCAGTACTGAATATAACGGCTGGCAGGCTCATATGGAAACAACTATGGATTTGGGGGCAACGTGGAAACGGACGGGCGACCTGAATGATGGCAAGGAGATCTCGGTGATCCAGCCAACCATCCTGGTGCATCCTGATGGCAAAATTCAAATCCTGTGTCGCAGTAAAAGTAAGATAATTGTCACCTCGTGGTCATCAGACCATGGAAAGACCTGGAGCAGGTTCGAGCCAACACTCCTTCCAAATCCGAATTCAGGAATTGACGCTGTATCGCTTAAAAACGGAGATAACATCCTTATTTACAATCATAATAATCCACAAATCGATTGGAGATCAAGAAGTGTCCTGAATGTAGGATATTCGAAGGATGGAATAAAGTGGGACGGAGCTGTTCTGTTGGAGTGCGACCCCGATATCCATGCTGAATACTCTTATCCTGCTGTGATACAAACAAAGGATGGGCTGGTTCATATTACCTATACCTGGAACCGGAAATTAATCAAACATGTGGTTATCGACCCATCCAAACTTAAAATGAAACCTATTTTAAATGGTCTCTGGCCCGAGGATTAGAACACATACAACTAACGGATAAACATATGGAAAAAACATCTTTATTGCTTCTGGGATTGACCTTGTTATTCACTTTCAATGGCCTGTCACAGACCAGAAATTCGAAACAAGCAATTGTTAATGAGGAAATCATCTTTCCGGCACAAAAAGATCACACCCATGGAAGCAGCATTGTTATGCTGCCTGATGGTGACCTGCTGGCAGCCTGGTTTCAGGGAAGTGGCGAACGTACGGCCGATGATGTGAGGATCATGGGAGCCCGATTGAAAAAGGGGTCAAAAATCTGGACCACCCCATTTTTGATGGCTGACACGAAAGGGATTCCTGATTGCAATCCCGTCCTGTTTCTGAACAGGAATGGGAAGTTGTTCCTGTTCTGGGTGGCCGTTCAGGCCAATAAATGGGAAGATACGATCTTAAGATTCCGTACCTCTAAAAATTACAAGGGTGATGAAGCCCCGGTTTGGGAGTGGCAGGATAACATCCTTCTGAAACCGGATGATAGTTTTGTGACTGAGGTGGAGAAGCGATTTAAGGAGTTGCCCGAAAATGAGGCTGGATGGGCTGCATACGCTCCCTCTTACGATACAATGGTTAAGGAGGCAAGCAAAGATCTTCTCAAACGAAGTATCGGATGGATGACCCGGATACACCCAATCACCCTTGCAAACGGAAGAATTCTGCTTCCTCTCTATTCCGATGGCTTAAACTTTTCATTGGTGGCCATCTCAGATGATGACGGGGAAACCTGGAGACCAAGTCTTCCGATCGTCGGACGCGGACCTATTCAACCCGCACTCGCAGTTAAGAAGAACGGTGATATTGTTGCCTTTATGCGTGACAGTGGGGACTCTCCCACTCGTGTTCAAAAAAGCACCTCAAAAGATAACGGGGAATCGTGGAGCGCTGCCCTTAAAACCGAAATCCCCAATGAGGCAAGCGTCGAAATTTGTGTCCTGAAAGATGGCAAATGGGCATTTGTTGGAAATGACAGTAATGACGGACGGTACCGGTTTTCCATTTATCTCTCGGATGACGAAGGGACATCCTGGAAATGGAAAGAACTCATCGAATACGACGCAACTAAAAAAGGGAGCTTTTCCTATCCGTGCCTGATTCAAACGAAAGATGGCCTTTTAAATATCTCTTACTCCTACTCGTTGGGATCACATCAGGAATCGATTAAGCATGTCGTGATCGATCCGGCCAGAATAACACGATAAACAAGGATTTCAATTTTTTCTCACAGAAATACAGAAAACTAATAAAAACTATAAAATGAAAAATCTCAGATTTCAATTATTGAAAAAAACCTACCCCGGCATTATTTTGGATAACGCCCTGAATTTAATGGGTGCCATTATCTTCGCATTCGTGATCTGTTTATATCCTGCTAAGGTATCTGCAAAAAAACCGAATCTTAAAGAAGATCAAAAAACTGCAGGTTCTCTTATCGGTGTGCAGACAAGTCAGGAAATTAAGACCTCTGCCGTTAAACTCGGATTTCCAAAAGGGAAGGTAGTCCTGCTTCTCCATATTGATGATGCAGGGATGTGTCCTGAAGCAAATACTGCAACCCAAAATTATCTCGGAAAGGGTTACCTCCATTCTGCAGCAGTGATGATGCCTTGTCCGGCTGCGGAGGCAATGATCGATTGGGCAAAAAGCCATCGTTCAGAGGACATTGGCCTGCATCTTACCCTAACCAGTGAATGGTCGAACTACCGTTGGGGATCGGTTACCGATCCTTCAAAGGTACCCGGATTGATTGACCCTGATGGTAAATTATGGCACGAAGTTCCTGATGTTGCGATGCACGCCTCCAATGCCGAAGTAGAAACAGAGATCCGTGCGCAGATCGAAAAATCGATTGCTATGGGATACCGTCCAAGCCATATCGATACCCATATGGGGACTTTATACGGAACCCCGGGATATGTGAAAGCATTTCTGAAAGTTGCTGAAGAGTATCATATCCCGGCAAATGTTATTGATCTCACCTATCCTGAAGTTGCCGAAAAATTCAAGCAAATGGGTTACCCTGTAAATGATGAGGTGATCAGGCTGGTTGCCGATTACAAAATGCCACGGCTGGATAATTTCACCAGTGTTGGTGAAGGGAAAACCTACGACGAGAAAAGGGCAAACTTTTTCAAATTGGTAGAATCATTAAAAGAGGGATTGACTGAAATTATTTTCCACCCTTCAGTCCCTACCGAAAATATGAAAACAATCACCGGAACCTGGCAGCAACGTGGCTGGGAGGCTGAACTTTTTTCAGATCCTGAAGTAATACATTTCTTTAAAGACAAAGGAATTATTATTACCAACTGGAAAGAGATCATGAACAGGTTTGAGAATAAGAAATAAAGCTTAGGATTCAATTAAAATGGCACACTTCCCGTTTAAATCAGCTGCAAAATCAGGTGCAGACCTCTCCTCACGCCGGGGATTCAAACACGTTAGGTTTATTTTATTTGTACTGGCAGTATGTTTCCTGAGTCTGACACTTTCTGCTCAGAAAATAGAGATCCGGCAAAAATGGGCAACTAATCAAAAAGCGTTTATCGAGAGTGCCGCCACTGTTGCAGATATCGACAACAACGGTCTGGATGAAGCTGTTATAACTTCCCAGGAAGAGGTAATCGCTGTTGGCAAAGAGGGCAATACCCTTTGGCGATGGAGAACAAAGGGCCGTTTTATGACTTATCCAACTGTACTGAAAAGGGCCGGTCAGCCCGCCTTAATTTACGCCGCCGATAGCCGTGGACAATTGACCTGTCTTGATGGCAAAGGAAAAGTAATCTGGCAGGCCGAATTAGGCGGCGGAACTGAGTGGTCCGCAAATGTCATTGCGGACCTTTATGGGAATGGCACTCACGAATTAATTCAAGCGGATGTAACCGGCACAATTTCGGTTTTTAATGCCTTAACCGGGAAACTGATAAAAAGTGTAAAAATCGCCGGTCAGCCTGTCAGCCCATCGGTAGGTGACCTGAACGGAGACGGAAAATCAGAAATAGTGATTGCGACCACCGATGGGTTTATCACTGCTCTGGGAAGTGATCTAGCTGAATTATGGCGCATTAAAATCGGCGGTTCGTCCGAATCGTGGTCTACCTCAGCGCCGGTAATGTTTGGTGCATCAGACGGGAGAACATATGTTGCAGCTGCTTCAGGAAGCGGTGAAATCTTTTGTCTGAATGCCCAGGGGAAGCCGGTATGGCAATTCCCAACCAATGTTCCGGTATCCTCTTCGATCTCTGTTGGCGATTTTGATCAGGACGGACAGGCTGATATTTTTCTGGTTACACATACCGGGCTGATCTATCGGTTTGATGAGAAGGGAAATCTCGTTTGGAATATCGATATGCAGGGGCGCAGTTTAGCCCCCGGAGCAATCGGGGATATTGACAATGACGGCAAGCCCGAATATATCTTATCCACGCAGCAAGGACATATCCTGGTGCTGAATAACCAGGGTGAAGTAGTTTTCGATCATCAGCTACCTTCACGGGCTATTAACGTGACACCCTCATTCGGACATGTCACCGGAAATCCTGATAAACTGGAGATGGTCCTAACTGGTGGGGAATCGGGCACAGCCTATTGCTTCGAAACTCCGGTAACCAAAAATCCTAAAATGCAATGGTCGAACTATCGATGCAACATTCAAAATACCGGATCATGGTTTGGCCTCACCAAATCGGATGAATTGCGTATGGTTCCGCAAAACCTCTCGTGGAATAAGCTGTTTGTTGGAGAGAAGATTCAATTCACTATTTATAATCCAAAACCCGGAACAAAACCGTTAAAAGCCAAAGCGGTTTGTATCAGTCCGAATGGAGCAAAAAGTTCTGCGGTATCTAATATTTACGGGAAAGAAGGGGAGCTTTTGCTGCCTGCTAACCTCTCCTTTCCAGGGAAGTATCAGTTCGACTGGTCTGTATCGGACAGCGACGGAAAAGAGATGTTATCTTCCTCCCGTTCAGTGACCCTGCAGCCTTTCGTAAATGACCGTGCCTTAACGGCTCATTCAATCACCATTCTAAAAAACAGTGCAGATAACATTGAACCGATATTGCCACTCTCTTCCCTGGCTCTTCGCAAGGAAGCCTCTGATCTTCAATTGGAAGCAAATTCAATTTCGCAGCTGCAAGGGAGCATTCCTGTGAGCGATCCGGTGTCTGTTCAGGCAACCATTAAAAAGACATCAACGCTGAATGAAAGGTCAAAACGTGCCGTTGCTGTCAGTGCGATACTGACTAAGGCAACAGCTCTTGGTGCCGGAACCAGTCTTATTGCCTTTGAAGGAGCTAAATGGGATAACCGCAAAGTAGACCTGCAATTGCCGGCATCTGTTGAGAATCCGCTTATCGTGAATCATACTGTTGTCCCGGGTGAGCATCAACCAATTCCCGTAGTCCTCTTTAATATCACCGATCATCTTTTAAATGCGAGGGTAGTCATTGAAAATAAAAACAGTGGCATTAAAGTTACGGCCATGCGTTCGGTCAATACGGCAAGCTCTCTGGGAGAAGAGTCGTGGGATGCGCTTCCGGAAATTGATGAATCGGGGGTAATCTCAATTCCTGCACTATCGGGCAGAGAGGTGTGGCTCGATATCGAAGTTGGGGATGCAGTCTCCGGGAAACATGCGATCGATGTAACTCTGCAGGCGCTCAATGGTGCCGGTATTCTTGATAGTCCCGGAAACCCACTTGTAGTTACTGCTCCCGAGACCAACGTGAAGATTGAACTCGATGTACTTCCTTTTAAAATGGCGGCTTCATCTACATTCCGTATGTGTACCTGGTCGCCTTCATCCGGAGTTGAAGTTCCGGGGTTGCTGGCTCACGGAAACAATGTTTTTCTATTGACGAATCCGCTGTTTAAGTACAACTCTAAAAATGAATTGACAGGCTTTGATTATACTGATATTGATAAGGTTCTGACTCAATTTAAGGGGAAAGAGGCCTTCTTTCTGGTCAACGGCTTACCAGGTATAAAGGAGGAATTTGCAAGTGAAGGGTATAAAAAACAGGCTGAACGCTATCTTAAGGATCTGGTTCCTCATTTGGCCACCTTTGGAATTAGCATCGACAATTTTGCCTTATATCCCATTGATGAACCGGGTGGAAGCGGCTGGAAAGCAGTGAACCAGGTTGTTCAGTTCGGTGAGGTTGTTCATGGAATAAATCCCGATATCATGATCTATCAGGATGGTGGCGGAGAACTTCCCATGTTTGAGGCGATGTCGAAATATGTGAATGTCTGGAGTCCAACCATCGACTGGGTTGCAGATAAGAGCGCAGAAATGAATGTTATGCGGACCAGGAAGAAACTCCTTTGGTCATACAATTGCTCGTATGCCTCATCACGTCCGGTAGGTCCGAATATTAAAAATATTAATCTGATCTACGAATTCCGTACTGCAGCACTCCTTGCCCTCCGAAATGACGTAACCGGAATTGGTTTCTGGTGCTATAATTTAACGCCTGACAATCTCTGGTCACGTATCAAACTGGAATACAACCTGGTATACCCCGGAATGACCAAGTCGGTAACCAGCCGCAGATGGGAAGCAGTGCGCGAAGGGATAGAAGATTTTCGGATCGTAACAGCGCTGAAAAAATATCTGAATCCGGAACTAAATCCAAATGCTGCTGTTCGCAAAAGCATTGAACATCTGATCAATGTAAGTCTGCCAGATCTGATCGATCCGGGTTACCAGGCGATGAAACTGGGCCAGTCGCGCGAGGTATTCGACAAGGTGTGCAGCGAGTCAAAGATGGATACATTCCGTGATGAGATGATTAATTGTGTTAAAGCGGTGATTAATATGCGAGATTCCAGCATGAAATATAAAACTTCGGCTGAAAAGCTTGGATTTCCCGCCGGCAAAAAAGTTATACTGCTGCATATCGATGATTCAGGGATGTGCCCGGAGGCCAATACTGCAACCCAAAATTACCTTGAAAAGGGCTACCTCCATTCTGCAGCGGTTATGATGCCCTGTCCAAATGCAGAGGCAATGATTGAGTGGGCGAAAGAGCACCCTGCTGAGGATATTGGCCTGCATCTCACGTTAACCAGTGAGTGGTCGAATTATCGCTGGGGTCCACTTTCCACCCCTGCCAAAGTTCCGGGATTAATTGATCCCGACGGTAAACTCTGGTCTGAGGTGCCCGATGTTATCTCGCATGCTTCAGCGGCAGAGGTGGAAACAGAAATTCGTGCTCAGCTTGATAAGTCAATTGCGATGGGATATCGTCCAACCCACATCGATAGCCACATGGGAACATTATTTGAATCAGTGGATTATATCAAAGTTTTCATAAAGGTTGCCCAGGAATATCACATTCCGGCTAATATTATTAATTTTTCAAATCCAGAGACTGCTGAAAATTTCGCAAAAGCTTCCGGTTATCCGCTTCCCAAGGAGGTTATCAGCCAGGTTGGGGAATACAAATTGCCAAAACTGGATAATTTTACAAGTGTTCCTGAGGGACAAACCTATGAGGAGAAAAGGAGCAATTTTTTGAAAATGGTGGAATCATTAACAGATGGACTGACAGAAATTATTTTTCACCCTTCGGTACCCACCGAAAATATGAAATCAATTACTGCAACCTGGCAGCAACGTGCCTGGGAGGCTGAATTGTTCACAGATCCAATTATTATTCAATTTTTTAACGATAAAGGAATTATCCTTACAAACTGGAAAGAGATTATGAACCGATTTGATAATAAAAACTAGATGGACAATCCGAACAGAATACTTTCGGTTGATATCTTCAGAGGGTTAACGATGTCGATGATGATCCTGGTTAATTATCCGGGATCCTGGGACTTTATGTATCCTCCGCTGGTTCATTCGGCATGGAATGGAGCAACACCCACTGACTTAATTTTCCCGTTCTTTATTTTTATCGTTGGGGTCTCTGTTGCCCTCTCTTATTCCCGGCAAATAGAGTCTGGAAAATCCCCGAAGGAGATGGTGAAAAAGATTCTGATCCGTGGGTTGAAAATCTATCTGATCGGTCTTTTCTTACATTACCTTCCCGAATTCGATTTTACCAAAATAAATTTATTTGGCGTTCTTCAACGGATTGCCGCCGTTTTTGTGGTTTGCGCACTGTTGTTTATTTACACCAACTGGAAAACTCAGCTTTATATCATTGGCAGTATACTCCTGGGGTATTGGATTACAATGTCCTTTGTTTCAACTGACACCCTAATTGCAGGGACTATTGAACCCGGAGGCAATTTTGCCTTCTGGGTCGATCGGCTGATTTTCCCAATAGATATGATCGGGAAACATGGCTGGAGCGCCGAGGGTTTTTACTCAACTTTCCCGGCTGTTGCCACCGGCATGACCGGAATGCTGGCAGGACGTCTTATCCTGACGCGCAAAATCAATGAAAATACGGTAATCCTGTTCTTTATAGCCGGCATATGTTGTATTCTTGCTGGTTCGGTCTGGAACTGGCAATTCCCAATCAACAAAAAAATATGGACAAGCTCATATGTCCTTTATACATCCGGATGGGCACTTGTTGTATTGGCCCTTTCACTCTACACGATAGATCTCAGGGGTTATAAGAATAATTTATTAGCCCGCTACGGCGTTATTTTCGGAAGTAATGCAATTGCGATATATGTTATGGCTGATATTTTCGAGACTACGTATAAATATACCCATATCCATGATTTTGTCTACGGAGGGTTGACCAATCTTGGTATGGCAGAGGTGAATGCATCACTGATCTGGTCACTGATCTCTGTTGTCTCATGCTTTCTGGTAGCGTTAATCCTGTACCGGAAAAAACTATTTTTCAAACTCTAACCATTTAAATTTCTGTAAGATGCCAACCAGAATTCAAATCCTTTCGATCGCGTTGCTTGCATTTTGCTCATGCAGCCAGAGACCCGGAATAGCTGAAAAAAGAGGGGAAATCAGGATTATTCAGCTGGATCCGACACATAGTCATGCAGCGGCAGCTCAGAGTGAGCAATTAAGCGCTCTTGATTCGACTATTTATGTATATGCTGCAGATAAAGATGCGGTGACTCCCTTCCTTCAACAGATAAATTCCTTCAATAACCGAAAAGAAAATCCAACCCATTGGAACGAAATATGCTACTTCGGGAAGGATTATCTTGAGAAAATGGTCGCAGATAAAAAGGGAAATGTGGTCGTTCTGGCTGGAAACAACCGAATCAAAATCGATTATATCGAACAATCGGTTAATGCCGGGATGAATGTGTTTTCAGACAAACCCATGGTGATTAACCGGGCAGGTTTTGAGCGGCTTAAAAATGTCTACCAGCTTGCCACACAAAAAGGGGTCCAACTGTTTGACATGATGACAGAGCGTTACAGCCTGATCCACAGAATCCAACGGTCTCTTATGCAGGATACTCTTCTGTTTGGAAAACTCGTACCAGGCTCCCCGGATCATCCGTCCATCATGGAATCAAGTGTCCATCATTTCTACCGGGGAGGAAAAGGGACTCGTCCGGCCTGGTATTTTGACGTCCAGCAGCAAGGTGAAGGGATCGTTGATGTGACCACCCACCTGATCGATCTGACATTCTGGAAATCTTTCCCCGATCAAATCATCGACTATTCCAAAGATATTGAAGTTCTGTCGGCAAAACATTGGTCTGTAAATCTTACAAATGCTGAATTTTCTGCAGCCACCTCCTTGCCTGCTATACCTTCCTCGCTTAGTGAGTATGTTAAGGACTCCGTTTTGCAGGTGTTTGCAAACGGGTCTATAACGTATCGAGTGAAGGGAGTTTATAATACCGTTGCCGTTGAGTGGCGTCCTGCAACTCCAGCGGATGGAAACGATTTGCGGAGCGCCTATGCGGAAGGGACAAATTGCAAACTCCTTATCCAACAGCAATATGGCCTTAAAAAACCTGAGCTTCACCTTCAAAAAGGGGATAAAATAACGCTTCATGAATTTAAAAACCAGCTGAATAAGACCATTCAACAGCTTCAGAAAGACTATCCCGGAATTTCCTTCTCCGGGGAGGGGAATAATGTACAAATTATTATACCTTCGGAATTGAGAAATTCAAACGATCCGACGTTCAGGGTATTTACCGGCTACCTTCTAAACAAGGATATGCCAAAGTGGGAAGTCCCCAATACACTGGCAAAATATTATATCACAACGTCAGCCTTTGAACTGGCAAAAGAGAAAAAGGAATAATTTTTTACGATGAAAATGGAACCATGGTTGCAGGAGGGGGGAATGACAATTCCATTTAGGGTTTGGATGATAAAGTGATTAAATTAGGATAATAAATTGGTCGGTGGAGTCCTATATTTCTCTCCCAACTTAAATTTTCTATAAACATGCAAACCCGCCGGGATTGAAAAAAATTACTATAAATTCTAAATACTTCAAACATCATATTATGAAAATAGTCGTACTTGACGGATATACCTTAAACCCGGGCGACCTGAGCTGGGACGGACTGAAAGAGCTAGGAGATCTCACGGTTTTTGACAGGACTGAAAAGATTGCTTCTGAAATTATAAAGGCGATTGGCACTTCAGAAATAGTCTTTACAAATAAAACACCTTTATCAGCAGAAGTACTTAATCAGGTACCTTTTGTGAAGTATATCGGGGTCCTGGCAACCGGTTATAATATTGTAGATACCGCTGCAGCAAAAGAGCTGGGGATGATCGTAACAAACATCCCCACTTATGGTACAGTCGCCGTGGCTCAGTTTACCTTTGCGCTCATCCTTGAATTATGTCACCATGCCGGCGACCATAATGCAGCGGTTAAGAATGGTGACTGGAGCCGGTCTTCTGACTTTTGCTTCTGGAATTCCCCGCTGATCGAACTTGCAGGAAAAACACTTGGAATTATAGGGTTTGGACGTATTGGTCAGGCAACGGCAAGGGTTGCAGAGGCATTTGGGATGAATGTTTTATTTAACAATACAGGAAAATCTACAGGTCTGGAAACCGCTACCTGCAAATATGCAACACTTGACGAGCTTTTTGCAAATTCCGATTTTATTAGTCTCCATTGTCCGTTACTTGACACTACGCAGGGGATTATCAATAAAGAGAACATCTCGAAAATGAAGCAAGGAGCGATGGTTATAAATACTTCCCGCGGACCACTTGTCGTTGAACAGGATCTGGCAGATGCCCTGAATAGCGGGAGAATCGCGGCTGCCGCTGTTGATGTCGTTTCAGCTGAACCTATCCTGGTTGACAATCCGCTATTAACAGCTAAAAACTGTCTGATTACCCCACATATCGCCTGGGCTCCAAAAGAATCCAGAATTAGACTTATGGGAACTACCATCGATAATCTTAAAGCGTTCTTAAATGGGACGCCCCAAAATGTTGTGAATTAATAGACTATCAATCAAGGCCATTTGCCAGTTGCCAGCAACCTGTCGCCAGCAGCCAGTAGCCAGTTGCCAGCAGCCAGAAATTAATATATTTCAAATTATCTATCCATAAAAAACTCATTACTAAAAGAACTCTAAAATGTTATCGCTAAGTGATTTATTAAAACTAAAGCGCTGGAATACCCCCACAGTTTACAATGGTTGGGAGCAAATTACCAAAAGAGACAGGACTACTGGGTTCAATCTTGAGGAGACAACGGATTTCATGCCCGAATTCGGACCGATGATCGGATATGCAGTAACTGTTACGATTAAACCGTCAACCCCGGGATCAAATTCCAATGCATGGGGTGAATACCGGAACTATATTGCCTCCCTGCCCGGCCCAAAGATTATCGTCATGCAGGATCTGGATAAGCCAAATGTAATCGGCTCGTTCTGGGGTGAGGTCAGTGCGAACAGCCATAAATCATTAGGTTGTGTTGGAGTTATTGTTGATGGTGCAATCCGCGACCTCGACGAGATGAAGAGTGCCGGGTTTAAAGCACTCGCCCGACGGTTATGTGTGGGCCATGCTTATGCCACCCCGATCAGCTGGGGAGAACCTGTTGAAGTATTTGGGACACGGGTAAATTCCGGGGATCTTATTCATGCCGACAAACATGGGTTTTTAATCATTCCGGAAGAGGACCAGCCCCGAATCCTCGAGGCATCGCTATTTATGGACAACAACGAATGCGATACCGTGATCAAGGCAGCTTTAAAATACGACGAGATAGAGGAACAATTAAAAATCGCAGGTACCATGAACAGTGCGGCAAAAGAATTTGGCAAGGCAGCTATTACTGCGCTTGGCAGGGAAGGAGAATGGAAATAATGGTAGGACAAGAATTCAGAGACGCGCTGCGTTCAGGAAAAAACGTGTATGGCACGATGATCACCTCAGCATCTCCAAAGATGTTTGATGTCACCCTCAGCCTTAACCTCGATTATGTCTTTTTTTGCGACGAACATGCATCATATAATCCTGAGACCTTAAGCTGGATGTGCCGTGCCTACAAAGCGGCAGGCATAAATCCCATCGTTCGGATACTGGAACCCGATCCGTTCCTGGCAACCAAAGCACTTGATGCCGGTGCAGGAGCAATCCTGGTGCCTTATGTCGAAAAGGTTGAAGATGTTTACGACCTTATTGGAGCTGTAAAATACCGTCCGCTCAAAGGGGAGAAGCTAAAGCGGCTCCTTTACGGCAAGGAGAAACCAACGGCTGAGCTTGAAGCTTATCTGAAAAATCACAATAAAAATCACACCCTTTTGCTGAATATCGAAAGTCCGGCGGGTGTTGCCAACATGGAGGAGTTCTTCGCTATTCAATCGGTTGACGGGCCCGGAGTGGATGGAATTGTCCTCGGCCCTCATGACCTGTCAACTTCCTACGATATGCCGGAGCGGTATCTGAGCAAGGAGTTCCTTGATCTAAGCTGCTCGATCATCAGAAAAGCAAGAGCATTGGGGGTTGCAGCAGGCGGCCATAACGGCTCGCGAGGAACCCTCGATCTGCAGCTTGAATGGGCCAAAGCGGGGGCTACAATCCTCATGCATAGCTCCGACATGTTCCTTTTCGCTGACAAGCTGCAGGACGACATGAACCGGATCAGAGCGATCAAAGGTGAACAAACCAATAACTTAAGTTCGACTGAAAGTATTTAAATCAATGAAGAATTTACTCCATTTGGCTGCACTTTTATTCCTCATATCCGGATGTACTAAACCACCAACAATCAGCCTGGTCAAGGATGGCATAAGCACATATTCCATCACAATTCCGCTCAAACCCACAGAACAGGAATCCCGTGCAGCAAATTTGCTTCAAAAGTACGTAAAGCAAATATCCGGATGCGAACTGCCTATTAAACAAAATATTACCCCCGAACCCACAAGTATCTGTATCCGTGAAACTGATGGATTAAAATACGACGGTTATCGTCTGAGGAGTTCCGAAGATGGCTCAATAACGATTTTAGGAGGAAAACGCAAAGGGTGCATCTATGGTGCAATAACCCTGCTCGAAAACTACCTGGGTTGCCATCTGTATAGTCCAACCTACAAGGTAATCCCTACAAGCCAAAATCTGAATATCCCTTTTGTTAACCTTGCCGATTCATCAATAAACAATTACCGCATAGTTAATTACTTCTCACCCGCCTACCAGAATGACGAGGATCTGATGGATTGGAACCGGCTGTTTAGTCGTTATATCTTTGCCTCGCACTCGTTTGACTGGCTGGTTCCATGGGAGACTTATTACAAAATACACCCGGAATACTACGCCCAGAGAGATGGGAAACGCCTCCCCACCCAACTTTGTCTGACAAACAAGGAGGTTCTGAATATTGCCATTGAAAAGTTGAGAAAAGAGATGGCCGCAAACCCAACACAAATTTACTGGTCTGTCGCCCAAAATGATTATGGCAATCCCTGTCAGTGCGACAATTGCCTTAAAATAGAGCAGCTGGACAAGAGCCAGTCGGGTCCGGTTATCAACTTTGTGAATCAGATTGCAAAGGAATTTCCTGATAAGATGATCTGCACTTACGCTTATAACTACACGCAGTCGGCCCCGGCAGTTACAAAACCACTTGAAAATGTTCACATTACCCTTTGCTCGATTGAGACAGACCGGAGCAGGCCAATCGAAACAGATACCTCCAAAGCGGCCAGGCAATTTGTAAAGGATATCGCAGATTGGGGGAAGATCTGTAAACATATTGCCACCTACGATTATACGATCAACTATCATCACTTTATCTCTCCCCATCCCAATCTGTTTGTCCTTCAGCCGAATATTCAGCTTTTTGTAAAAAACAACGTTTTCGACCATTACCAGCAATCGGATATTGCCGAAGGCCATGAATTTGTCGAACTAAGGCTCCACCTGATCTCCAAATTGCTGTGGAATCCCAACATCAATGTTTCGGCAACGATGGATGAATTTCTCAAAGGGTTTTATGGCGGCGCGGGGCCATGGATCAGAAAATATATTGATGAACTTCAAAAAGACCTCGTAAATTCGGGTGACCGGCTCAATATTTTTGGTCCTCCATCGATTCATCAAAAAACTTACCTGACCGCGGAGAACCTGACAAAATATAGCGGCTATTTCGATCAGGCAGAAGCAGTTGCCGAATTCGATTCGACCTTCTTACGTCATGTTCAGGTGGCGCGTCTCCCCTTAAGTTATGCAATTCTTGAAATTGCAAAAGTCAATATGGTCGGTCCGCGCGGCTGGTGGGATGAAACCGGCACAGTAAAATCGAAAAAGATGGATGAACTGCTCGATAATTTTTATGCTGTGATGACGCGCGAAAAGATCGGCGTAATGAGCGAGCACAACCTTACTTCAAAAGAGTATTACGATATGAGCAGGCAGAGTGCCGCAAAAGTCTACGTTCAAAATAATCTGGCATTTCATAAAAAGGTAGTTACCAATCCGATGCCAAATTCACTGAATAAATATAACCATGCCGATTTATCGCTGCTAACTGACGGAGCCATCGGTGACCTAAACAAATCGAAGCCTGCCTGGATCGGATGGGAGGAGGAGCATGTCGGACTCCTGCTCGATCTTGAAGAGAATGTTAATGCCACTTCAGTCGAGATGACGACCCTGCTCGATACAAAGACACGAAAAATATTGCATCCATCACTGGTTGAATGCTTTACCTCAGACAATAAGAATTCAGGGTTTGTATCCATTGGAAAAACAGAGATAAAAGGTAATCAGGTTGATGAAAAAAACTTTCGAACGCATATCTTTACCATTCCGGTCACTTCCAAACCATTCAGATATGTTAAACTTGAAGTTACTGGAAACAAACTAATGCCTGAACCCTATCCAACGGTGGGCCAAAAGGCACAGATTTATATTGGTGAGATAGTTGTCAATAAATAAATTGGTGAAAAATAAAACAGATATTTACAATGAAGATCCACCCGCTAATCTTAATGATCGTCATGATTTTTGCAAATAATTCAATTGCCCAAACCAAGGTTGAAGGGTTATTGTACCTGACAAAAAAACCTGTTGTAGTTGAGATTAAGAATGGGAAGATTGTCAATATCCATCAAATTGCGAAGCTTTCCGACCAAAGCCATCCGGTTTATATTGCCCCGGGATTGATCGATAACCAGGTCAACGGTTTCGCAGGAGTCTCCTTTTGTTTTGCAGGGGGAGAACTGACCAAAGAGGGTATCCTCAAAGCGACACAGGAGCTTTGGAAGATAGGGGTAACCACCTATTTGCCTACCCTTACCACCAATACACGCGAGGTCATGATCAGGAACCTTGCGCTGCTGGCTGCCACCAAAAATGATGAAGCGCTGCATGGATCTGTTGCCGGCTTCCACCTCGAAGGGCCATACATCTCACCTGTTGATGGTTACCGGGGTGCACATCCGCTTAAATATGTGCGTAAACCAGACTGGAATGAGTTTTTGGAGTTCTATGAAGCCTCAGGCAAAAATATTAAGACGATAACCCTTGCACCTGAACTGGATGGGGCGATCGAATTTATCCGTAAATGTACTGCACTGGGAATTACAGTCGCCATTGGTCACCATAACGGCAGCAAAGAAATTATTGATGAAGCCGTTTTAAATGGCGCCCGTATTGTAACCCATTTGGGGAATGGATGCGCAAACATGATCAACCGGCACCTCAATCCGCTCTGGCCGCAACTGGCCAACGATAAACTTATGGCAAGTATTATCTGCGACGGGTTTCACCTGCGTGATGAAGAGATAGCTGTTTTTTATAAGGTGAAGGGGCCTGATAAAACGATCATCACCTCCGACGTAACCAGCTTTGCAGCTTTGCCCCCCGGGGAATATAAAAATGATGAAGGTGAGACGATTGAGCTGACCAAAGAGGGAAGGCTCAGTTTACCGGCACAAAACGTATTATATGGCTCCGCCTCCCCGATTTCGAGGGGTGTGGCCAGAATCATGAAAATAACAGGATGCACCTTAAGCGAGGCTATTCAAATGTCCAGCACAAATCCTGCAAAACTTTATGGGTTGAATGACCGTGGAGTTCTCGCAAAAGGTAAACGTGCCGACCTGATCCTCTTTGAAATTGGGGACTCTGATCTGGTGATGAAAAAAACTTATGTCGAGGGGAAACTGGTGTATGAGGAAGGGGAATAGGGATTTAGGCTTTAGACATTTAGGTTCTTAGGAAAAAGGCTTTCAGGCTATAGATATTTAGGGCATTAGGAAAATTAAAAATGAAGGTATTCCTAATAGCCTACAGCCTAATCACCTAATAACCTTTTTCAGCAAGCTAAACTGAATATTTAAGCATAATATCTATAATGCACATGACTAACGTAACTGAAAAAATCGGCACTTATCGATACCGGATTCTTGCACTGGTATTTATGGCTACCACCATCAACTATTTTGACAGGAGTATTGTCGGGGTTATGGCCCCTACCCTGCAAAAGCTTTTCGACTGGTCGAATAAGGATTATGCGGCCATCATGGTCTCATTCAAGATTGCTTACGGAATTGGGTTATTGTTCATGGGGGGAGTCATCGACAAGTTAGGAACAAAGGTTGGCTACACACTCTCGATTGTGATCTGGAGTATCTTCGGAATGTTGCATGCAGTAATCCGGCCGGCCTTCAGCCTGATCGGATTTATAACAGCCCGTTTCGGACTTGGGATTGGTGAGTCGGGGAATTTTCCGGCTGCCATTAAAACCGTTGCAGAGTGGTTTCCTAAAAAAGACCGGGCATTTGCAACCGGAATATTCGACGCCTCAACCAGCGTTGGGGCCATTTTAGCCCCATTTATTGTGGGAGCTATTGTTTCGGTTGAAGGCAAGAACTGGCAGATCCCCTTCCTGTTCACCGGGGTTTTAAGTGCATTGTGGGTATTTTTATGGATCAGAACTTATCAAAAACCGGAGGATCACCCAAAATTATCCAAAGCGGAACTTGCCTATATCAACAGCGATTCGACAGAAGAGAACCTTGAGAAAATCCCCTGGCTAAAACTTCTCCCTAAACGGGAAACGTGGGCATTTGCCTTAACCACCATAACAGATGGAGTCTGGTGGTTTTACCTCTTCTGGGGCGCCAAATTCCTGGCCGTCCAGTTTGGTGTTGATATTGAAAATATCGGACCACCATTCCTGATTATTTTTCTCATGGCCGATGCAGGGAGTCTGTTAGGCGGGTATTTCTCAGGCGCCCTGATAAAGAAAGGGTGGTCGATCAATAAAGCCCGGAAAATCACAATGCTTATTTGCGCTGTCATCATTCTGCCTGTCTCCTTTGTTCCGGTTATCGCGAGTAAATGGGTCGCAGTCTTTTTGATTGGTCTTGGCGCCGCAGGACACCAGTCGTGGTCTATCAACAGCTATACCCTGGTTCCGGATGTCTTTCCAAAGAAGGCTGTTGCTTCGGTGATCGGGATTGGGAAAATGGTTGGGGTAGCCGTAGCAATCATCGCGGATATTGCGCTGGGCGCCGTGCTCGATACAGCGGGTAATTCAGGATATTTCTGGGCATTTGTGATAGCCGGGTTATCCTACCTTACGATTCTGGGATTTGTCCACCTGCTGATGCCAAAAATGACACCATTGGACGACAAGCTGAATTATATCAAATAGATACAGCTAATATTCCATGGCTATTCGGAACACCTTTTAAAAAAATATAATTATGGAAATCATTATCTCAGAAACCAAACAGGAACTAGGATTAAAGGCTGCCCAAACCGGAGCAGACCTTATCCGGAAGGCAATCCTCGACCGGGGAGAGGCCAATATTATTGTAGCTACAGGTGCTTCCCAGTTTGAAATGCTGGGCGAGCTCGTCAGGGAGGAGATCAACTGGTCAGCAGTTACCGCATTTCACCTGGATGAATATATCGGAATCACAGATCAGCACCCCGCCTCATTTCGTAAATACCTGAAAGAGCGATTTGCAGATATCGTCCTGCCACGTGAATTTCATTATGTGAATGGGGATACTGACCCCTACAAAGAGTGCACGCGTTTGGGTGAACTGATCAAAAAGCATCCTATCGATGTGGCCTTTGTCGGGATTGGTGAAAACGGCCATTTAGCATTTAATGACCCGCCGGCAGATTTTGAAACTGAAGAGCCATACCTGGTTGTGAATCTGAATGACGCCTGCCGTCAACAACAATTAGGAGAAGGTTGGTTCCCAACGTTTGAGGATGTTCCACAAAAGGCTATCAGCATGTCTATCCGGCAGATTATGAAATCAAAGGCAATAATCTGCAGTGTTCCGGATGAGCGGAAAGCAAAAGCAGTTTTCGATACGCTGAAAAGCGATATCTCCCCTGATTGCCCCGCTTCAATAATGCGAAATCACCCGAATACTATATTATATCTTGACCGGCAATCTGGTTCATTAATTTAAAAATATTTGACTTTGCGTTTCTCTGCGTTTATTGCGAGGCTCAAATTGGTTATACATTTGTTACTCTCAATATTGGAGTTGTGTGCGAGGAAAAATCAAACCCTTGAAATATAATGGAACTAAAAATCAACAAACTTTTAATCTCAATCGCTATCTTCTTTTTAATGGCAGGTTTTATACCCGTGGATAATAAAAAGACAAATCTCGATTATGTCGATCCCTATATCGGCGGGATGGGGCACCTGCTCCATCCGACACGTCCCAACGTGCAGCTCCCTAACCAGATGATCCGCATGCACCCGCTGCGTGCCGATTTTCTCGATGATCAGATCAGCTTCTTCCCCTTATCCATAATTTCCCACCGCAATGGAGAGCTCTTCGGTGTCCTCCCGGGAACTGGAAAGAGTGAATCCGGAACCTGGAAAGAGCGCCAAACCTACGACCACGATCTTGAAATTACGCGTCCCTACTATTTCTCAACGTATCTCATTGATGAAGAAATCAAGGTTGAATTTGCCCCAGGAAACAAAATCGGGTTTTTCCGCTTTAGCTTCCCTTCCAAAAGTAATAAGTCCCTAAGGTTTCAGATCAATCAGGAGGGACATTGGGATGTAATCTCAAAAAACAGCATCGCAGGTGAAGAGCAGTTTTTCGGGATGAAGGCATTTGTTTACGGGGAATTCAACCAGGACTGTAAGGCGGTGGTCAAAACAGAAACGCGACTGATCAAAAAGACGAATAAGATGCGTCAGGAACCAACAGCCTGGGTTGAGTTCTCAAAAGATGAGTCCAAACCCGTAGAATTCAGATACGCAATCTCTTACATCAGCCCTGAACAAGCCAAACTCAATCTAAAAAATGAGATCACAGACTGGGATTTTGATGCGCTTAAAAACAAGGGCGAACAGGTTTGGGCAAATACGGTGGACCAGATTAGTATTAAAGGGGCAACTGAATCACAGCGCCGCACTTTTTTCACCTCCTTGTACCGCACTTACGAAAGGATGGTAAACATCAATGAATATGGAAGTTATTACAGCGCTTACGACCATAAGGTACACAAAACCGACCGTGACTTTTATATTGATGATTGGGTGTGGGATACTTACCTGGCCAATCACCCGCTACGTATGATTCTCCAGCCTCAAAAGGAGGCGGACATGCTCAATTCATATACCCTGATGTATGAACAAGGTGGATGGATGCCGCAATTTCCGCTTCTTTATATCGATAATCCGGCCATGAACGGCTTCCACTCAACGATCGTATTTCTCGATGCCTGGAGAAAAGGGGTTCGCGAATACAACGCTGAAAAAGCTTATGAAGGGATTGCCAAAAATGGATATAAAGCTACATTACTTCCCTGGAGAAACGGCCCCACTTGCTCACTCGACACTTTCTACCGCGAAAAGGGGTACTATCCTGCACTAATGCCCGGAGAGGTGGAGACGGTGAAAGAGGTCGACAGCTTCGAAAAACGGCAGAGCGTAGCCGTAACACTTGGCGCCAGCTATGACGACTGGGCGCTCTCTGAAATGGCCAGGGAGCTGGGACACACAAAGGACCAGGAATATTTCCATAAACAGTCGACTAACTACCGCAATTTATACC
The DNA here is from genome assembly GCA_903904515.1 of uncultured Bacteroidia bacterium. GTDB lineage: Bacteria > Bacteroidota > Bacteroidia > Bacteroidales > Prolixibacteraceae > JAAFHB01. The sequence continues at coordinate 50,511 of CAIVCR010000040.1, read as the reverse complement.
GCCCCGAGAAGAAACTTATGTGGCCAAAAAATGCGAAAGGTGAATGGATCGAGATTGATCCAAAGTTTGACGGCGGCCCTGGTGGACGCGATTATTACGATGAGAACAACGGCTATACCTATCAGTGGCAGGTTCAGGAAGATATCCATGGTTTAATTAAGCTCATGGGTGGTCGTGAGAAATTCACCGCTACGCTCGATCAACTGTTCCGTGAGGACCTTGGCCGTTCCAAATTCCAGTTCTGGGCCAAATTTGCCGATGCAACCGGGATGGTGGGACAATTTTCAATGGGCAATGAGCCCAGTTTTCACATTCCATGGCTGTATAATTATTCAGGCGAACCGTGGAAAACACAGAAACGGGTCCGGTTTTTACTTGATGTCTGGTTCCAGGATAATATATTCGGGATACCCGGCGATGAAGATGGCGGAGGAATGACAGCCTTTGTAGTCTTTGCTTCAATGGGTTTCTATCCTGTCACGCCGGGTCTTCCGGTTTATAACATCGGGAGTCCTGTTTTCGAGGAGGTCAAAATCAAACAAAACAACGGCAAAACCTTCACTATTGTAGCGCATAATTATGCAAAGGGAAATAAGTATATCCAGTCGGCTAAGTTGAATGGTCATCCGTTAAACCGGCCCTGGTTTACACACACAGACCTGTTAAACGGAGCCACCATCGAACTGGAGATGGGAGCATATCCGAACAAGAAATGGGGAGCCGCTCCTGAAGATGCACCACCTTCTGCAATTGAATAGATGATTAGAAATAAATATATTGGCAACGACGCAAAGACAAGGCCTGCTTAGAGATAAGACAAGCTTTGTCTCTGTAATCACCACAAAGTCAAATCGATTAATTGATTTGACTTTGTGTTTTTGGGAAGGAATATTAAAGGTAGAATACTATCCCTTCATCTTATCAACATCTTGTCTGGAATCAAAAATATCAGTGATATAAATGCAATCACCAACGACTCTATAAATTATTTTAAAATGGCTTTCAATAATACGCCGATGAGCTAATCCTAAATGCTCCAAGAATGGTTCTTTCTGGCCTTTGAGTGGATTTAAGCACAAAGTATCCGCCTTATCTAAGATCCGATCACGGATTGCTATCAATTTATCTTGGGAGATTTCCGGGCCGATAAAATCCAATAATTCCTGAAGGCTATCAAGTGCTTGCTCAGTAAATACAAGCTTCATTTCCAAATTTTGTCGTTTATTACCTGCTCAATCTCATCTCTTGAAAATACTTTTCCCTCCAATATATCATTTTCTGATTTTTCGGCTCTGGCTATCAGCTTTATCTTTAAAACTTCCTCTTTACGAAGGGTTTCATAAAACTGATTAATTAAGCTCTCATCTAATTGGTCCAAATGTCTATGGATAAAATCTCTTTTTTCAATTGTATTCATAATTTCAACCTATTAATCTCCAACAAATTTAATAGTTTTGACTCACATTAAGAGATGATATGGTAAAATTGTTCAAAGAATTTAATTTCAGGATTAGCGATGTACTGTTTCAAGAAACACTAAGAAGGTGTAACTAATATTTTTTTAGGTCTTGGCTCTTCGATTGAACGATTTTTTGGAAAAGGGCCCTTCAAATAAATAGAAACTAAATAGCCTTATGAATAACCGCAGAGACTTCCTGAAGAAAAGTGCACTGGCCGGAATCCTTTTATCAGGAGCCACAGGTATGGGTAGCAATCTTGTCGCCCGGGATAAATCTGAATTTAAACATGGACCGGAAAGTCCAAATACCGGTAAGACCTTTAATTCAATCACCTTTATCACCTCCGAGAGTTCGGGAGTTCTCGCAGTAAAAGCAACGAGAATTTTCTTTAGGATTCTTACAGAACGAACAGGTCTTGATTTCAGCGGGAACGGGGGCAATCGCCTGACGATCCGGTTAAGGATTTTAGCCCAGACAATGCCCCCCGAAGCATTCCGGATTGAGAAACCCGAAGAAAACAGCATAATCCTCTCTGCCAGCGATTCAAACGGCATCTTGTATGGATTGGGAAAACTGCTCCATACATCGGTCGTCACTGAAACAGGGTTTACCCCGGGAGAATGGCAGGGATTGTCGGTCCCGGAGAAACCACAACGAAACATCTATTTCGCCACTCATTTTCACAATTTTTACCACACAGCCCCGGTGGAGAAGGTGACGAACTATATTGAAGAGCTCGCCCTCTGGGGGTATAATAATATTGAAGTATGGTTTGATATGCACGGATTTGAGGGGATTAATGACCCTAAAGCTGTAGTAATGTTAGACCGGCTGACGATCATTTTGAGAGCCGGGAAAGATGCCGGTATGAAAATTTCGATTTGCATGCTCGCTAACGAAGGATACAATTCATCCCCAAAGGAATTGCGTGCCAAACCTCCGAAACAGATCAGGTTACGCGGATGCTACGGAGTGGAGATCTGTCCTTCACAACCGGGAGGGACCGAATTGATCATCAAACAGGTCGAAGAGGAACTCGATGCCTTCAGCCTCCGCGGTGTGCTAATAGATTTCATTGTTGTATGGCCTTATGACCAGGGTGGTTGCGGTTGCGACAGGTGTACACCCTGGGGAAGTAACGGTTATCTTAAATTATCGAAAAAAATAGCGGAACTCGCCCACCAAAAAATACCAGGGGTCAGGATTATCCTTTCAACATGGCTCTTCGACTGCGTTGAAGATGAGGGAGAATGGACAGGAGTTGCTAAAGTGTTCAAGGAGGAGAAACCATGGGTAGACTATATTCAGGCAGATTCACACGAGGCATTTCCCAAATATCTAAAAAACAATCCCGTTCCCGGGAATCTTCCGTTATTAAACTTTCCCGAAATAAGCATGTGGGAATCGTGGCCGTGGGGTGGATTTGGTGCAAACCCGCTTCCGAATAGATTCCAGCGGTTATGGGATGAAGTGAGGGATATGGCGGCTGGTGGCGCCCCCTATTCCGAAGGGATTTTTGAGGATATCAATAAGGTAATTTATAGCCAGTTCTACTGGTCAGGCAGAAAATCTGCAACCGAAACTTTGCGGGAATATATCTCTTTTGAGTTCTCTCATGATGATGCCGATGCAATTGTTGAGGCTATCACTATCCTGGAGAAAAACCATGGACTAAGTCTTTCCAATGAAGCGGGATCTGTTAAAAAGTTTAAGGTTCCAAAAGACGACTATGGTGCAGAAAGGGCTTATGCTCTCCTTAAATCTGCAGATCAGAAGTTATCAGACATCACAAAAAAAAGGTGGCGTTGGCGCATTCTAATCCTGCGGGCCATGTTTGATTTTGAACTGCGCAAAGGCAATGGAATACCCAATGAGGCAGTTGAGGAAGGATTCCGGGAGTTGTCGACGATGTATTATGCTCAGTACGCAGATGATTCAGTTCGACCGCCGGCAAATTAAGTGCTCCATCTAATTAGGCAATTATTCAGTAAATCCCCTGCTGCTCATAATCTCCTGGTTCACGAATAAAGCCATTGCTGTTTTCATTCGCCTAAACTTAAGTCTTTCGTAAAATGTTTCCTTACCTGGTGCCGCATATAAGATAAAGTTACATCCTGGAAGTGACGTTACAATCCGATCGATAATTACTTTAATTTCAACCTAACGCTAATATTAAAGAAATGTGAGCATGTAACGACCCTTAATGGAGATGACAACTTCAAATATTCTAGTGTTGATTTACCGGGTGCCGAAAAAGAATAATTCCAAAAGAGACTGCAAAAATCAGGTAGATTCCGGCTGCAATACTTAAGGCACCAGGCAATTCAGGATTCGCGACTACCCCCTTAATCAGGGCAAGACAGGCAATGAGAAAATGGGAGAAATTTGCAATAGCCACAGGTCGGTTATAAATACCTCCGATAAGACTCGATTTGTTCATCCAGTTTAACATGGCAAAACCAAAGTAGAGCGCACCTAATATCTGTAAAAGAAATAATTGAGGTTTGCTACTCTCAACACCCAGGTAACTTAAGATCTCGAGAGGGATAAAAGATAACATCATGCCGGTTAAACCCATGATTAGTGAAGAGGCTGTCATCACAATTTTTGTATTCATAGAAGGTTGCAGTTGTTAATTTTTTACATTCAGAGTTTTTGCTGAAAGTACAATTTAATTTGAATCGGCACTCATCAGCCCATAAAAAAAGCCCCATTCCAGGAATGAGGCCTTATAGAAGGATCTATTTTAAGAATTCTTAATCCAATGTTTTGGCCACAGATACCTGTTCGAAGGCTTCAATAAAGTCTCCCTCCTTAAGGTCGTTATAACCCCTGATATTCAGACCACACTCATAACCCTTGGCAACATCCTTGACATCATCCTTGAACCGTTTCAACGATTCAAGATCACCTGTAAAGACAACGATACCGTCGCGGATCAGACGTACTTTAGAGTTTCTGGTGATCTTACCATCCCTGACAATACAGCCGGCAATGGTACCAACCTTGGTAATGTTAAAGACGTTAAGAATTTCAGCGGTTCCCTTGATCTCCTCCTTAATTTCGGGAGCAAGCATCCCTTCCATAGCCGATTTAACCTCGTTGATCGCATCATAAATAATTGAATACAACCGGATATCAATCTCTTCCTTCTCAGCAAGCTTTCTTGCACTGAGTGAAGGACGCACCTGGAAGCCGACGATAATGGCGTTCGATGCAGAAGCAAGCATAACGTCCGATTCGGTAATCTGACCAACGGCTTTGTGAATCACATTCACCTGGATCTCTCCAACTGAAAGTTTGATCAATGCATCAGCAAGAGCTTCGATCGATCCGTCAACGTCACCCTTGACGATAATATTGAGTTCCTGGAAGTTTCCAATCGCAATACGACGGCCAATTTCATCCAGAGTAATATGTTTTTGTGTACGCAGACCTTGTTCACGCTGCAATTGGTCCCGCTTGTTGGCAATCATTCGTGCCTCACGCTCACTCTCCATGACATTGAATTTATCCCCTGCCTGAGGAGCTCCGTTCAATCCAAGGATAAGCACCGGTTCAGCAGGTCCCACCTCTTCGACACGTTGATTTCGCTCGTTGAACATCGCCTTGACATGACCAAAATGTGGTCCTGCAAGAATTACATCCCCAACTTTTAATGTTCCGTTTTGAACCAGTATGGTGGCAACATAACCACGTCCTTTATCTAATGAAGATTCGATTACCGAACCTACTGCACGTTTGTTGGGGTTTGCCCTTAGTTCGAGCATATCGGCCTCAAGCAGCACCTTTTCAAGCAGCTCCATAACACCAAGCCCGCTTTTTGCCGAAATATCCTGTGACTGGTATTTACCACCCCAGTCCTCAACCAGGAAGTTCATCGTGGCAAGTTGTTGTTTGATCTTTTCAGGGTCAGAAGCGTGTTTATCTACCTTATTGATGGCAAATATGATTGGAACCCCGGCTGCGGTAGCATGGTTGATAGCCTCAATTGTCTGAGGCATCACGTCATCGTCGGCAGCAACAATAATGATTACAATATCGGTAACCTGGGCGCCACGTGCACGCATAGCGGTAAACGCCTCATGACCAGGAGTATCCAGGAAGGTTATCTTTCTTCCTCCCTCAAGTTTTACATTATATGCACCGATATGCTGGGTAATTCCCCCCGCTTCACCAGCAATAACATTTGCTTTCCTGATATAATCGAGCAGCGATGTTTTACCGTGGTCGACGTGTCCCATTACAGTCACGATTGGTGGTCTGGACACAAGCTCAGTCTCAAGATCCTGTTCTTCAACAATAGCTTCCTGAACCTCCACGGAGATAAACTCAACTTTAAAGCCAAATTCATCGGCCACTACAGCCATTGTTTCTGCATCAAGGCGCTGGTTGATCGAAACAAAAAGTCCCAGTGACATGCAGGTTGCGATAATCTTGGTTGGGGGAACATCCATCATCGAGGCCAATTCATTGACCGAAACAAATTCAGTTACCTTAATAATGCTTTTGTCCATCTCATCACGGGCACTCTGTTCAGCCAATTTTTCACTGAATGCGAGCCTTTTATCCCGTCTGTATTTGGAACCTTTAGTTTTTTGCCCTTTCGTAGTCAGACGAGCCAGGGTCTCTTTAATCTGCTTTTGTACATCCTCGTCTTTAACTTCCTGTTTTGCAGGGGCTTTCTTTTTAACAACGAGTGAGATTTTTTTCTTTAGCTTATCGGACTTTTCAGTTTTTACCTCTTTGGAAAGCTCATGTTTCTTTTCGGGTAATTCCACCCGCTCCTTACCATCTTTAGGAACGCGTTTCCGCTTCTTTTTATTGCGAAGCAGATTATCGTCAATACGGGCAGGTTTTTTCTTCTCTTCAACGGGAAGATCAATTCTTCCGATCACCGTCGGACCAGTCAGTTTTTTGCGGTCGAGTTTAAATATTTCATCCGGCACCTCAAGTTCATTGGGAACTATATCTTTAGCCTTTATAAATTCAACCCTGGCAGGTCTCTCCCTTTCAGGTTGGATCCTGCTTATTTCTTCCGAAGCTTTACGTGTTGTGAGCTTCTTTTTAATAATCTCTTTAGCTGGTCGCTCGGCAGTTCTTACCGGATTGAGATCTATTTTACCGATTACTTTGATATTATTTTCAATCTGCGACCGGTTTGAAACCATTTCAGGTTTAGCCTCCTCCAGGTCTGTTTCGGCCTGAGCAACTACCTGCTCTGTGTGTTTAATTTCTATAGGTACCTCTGTAACGGGGGACGCTTCGGGTTTTTGAACTATTGTTTCAGGGAGTGGAGTCTGTTTCTCATGTTCAATTGCAGGTTTCTCAATTTTATGGGCGATTTCAGCTTTCTCCTCTTTCGTCTTTGGCCTGCGGTTCAGGCTATCCAAATCGACTTTACCTACAACGGTTATTTGCGGTCTCTCCTCGGGTTCAGTCAATGAGACAGCTGCGGTGGGTGTTTCTGCAACAGGTTCCGGAGCTGGTGTAACTGGTGGTACTTCAATGGTACGGGTTGAAAATGAGGGTTCCTGACGTTTTTCCTCTTTATAATGATGAAGACTGTGATCTTTTATCATTATGGAGTCATCATCGCCCTCTGGTTCTTCAGTGTCTTTTTTAACTGCATGCACATCAGCTATCGATACAGCTTCATTTTTGGCATGATGATGGCGAAGATTGAGCTTGTCTGCTTCAATTTTGGCTTCATGATCTTTGCGGAATTGCTTTTCCAGAAGCTCATGCATGTCAGCTTCAATTTTTGTGTTTGGATCAGTAGAGATTTTAAACCCCTGCTTATGAAGGAAATCTACCAATGTAGTGATTCCCACGTTAAGCTCACGAGCTATTTTACTTAATCTTGATCCTTTTTCCCCTGTAATCATATCTTCCCAAACAGTTAATTATCCTATTGTCCCAACCGAGTTAACTCATTTTTTCACAAAAATAATTATTCAAACTCAGCTTTAAATATCCGCAACACCTCGTCGATAGTCTCCTCTTCAAGATCGGTGCGTTTAATAAGGTCTTCACGCGAAAGGCTCAATACGTTTTTAGCCGTATCGCAACCAATTGCTTTTAGTTCATCGATGATCCAGCCATCGATCTCATCCGAAAATTCATCCAGACTCACATCCTCTTCATCCACCGCTTCACGGTCACGGTATACATCAATATCATATCCGGTAAGCTGACTTGCTAGTTTAATATTTAAACCACCCTTTCCGATAGCAAGCGAAACTTCTTCCGGTTTCAGAAAAACTTCAGCACGGTTTTCGGTTGGGTACAATTTTATGGATGAGATCTTTGCAGGATTTAGTGCCCGCTGGATATATAATTGCAGGTTATTGGTGAAATTGATAATATCGATATTCTCATTACGCAATTCACGCACGATCCCATGGATACGGGACCCTTTCATTCCGACACAGGCGCCAACCGGATCAACCCGCTCGTCATATGATTCAACAGCTACTTTAGCACGCTCGCCCGGGATACGGACAATCTTTTTAATTGTAATCAATCCATCAAAAATTTCAGGAACCTCCAACTCGAAAAGACGCTCAAGAAAAATCGAAGAGGTACGTGAGAGAATAATATAAGGGCTGTTGTTTCTCATTTCAACCCGGATGATGACGGCTCTTACAGTATCTCCTTTACGGAAAAAGTCGGTGGGGATTTGCTCAACCTTAGGAAGGAGAAGTTCGTTCCCTTCATCATCCAGTAAAAGCAATTCGCGTTTCCAGATCTGATAAACCTCACCGGTTACGATCTCACCAATTTTATTTTTATATTTTGTATAGACATTATCCTTTTCAAGCTCCAAAATACGGGTAGCGAGATTTTGCCGCAGGTTTAGAATGGCTCTGCGACCAAAATCTGAAAATTTGACCTCATCGGTTACCTCTTCACCGATATCATAATCCTCACCGATCTTTTTTGCCTGCGAAAGTGTAATTTGAAGGTTGGGATCGGTAAATTCGTTATCTGCTACAACTGTCCGGTTACGCCAGATTTCAAAATCTCCTTTATCAGGGTTAATGATAACATCGAAATTCTCATCTGTACCAAACTGTTTTTGAAGAACACTTCGGAAAGAATCTTCAAGAACGCTCATCATGGTTGCCCGGTCGATGCTCTTCAGATCTTTAAATTCCGAAAACGTGTCAATCAAGTTCAGGTTGTCCATATCTTCAGGATTTTTATTTAAAAAGAAATTACTATTTTAACTGTCTTAACTTGCTCAAATTCATAAGTCAACGATTTGGTCACTGCAACCTTTTTCCCGTCAACTTTCTCTTTAACCACTACTTCCAACTCAAAACCTGTTTCATTTACAGATTTCAGAATCCCTTTCTGTTTTTCACCCGTCGTGGTCAAAACCTCGACTTCCCGTCCTATGTTTTTAACATACTGACGCATAACCTTAAAGGATCCGGAGAGCCCGGGAGAGGAGACTTCCAATGAAAAATCTTCAATTTCCCGATCAAGGCTGTGCTCAACATGACGATTGATTTCGACACATTCTCCGACGCTAATTCCACTATCACTATCGACGAAAACTAAAATTGTGTTCCCTAAACCGACTGTAATATCAACAACGAACTGATCTTTCAACAACACTTCCTCTACCAGGGACTGAACCTTTTCCTTTGTTATCATTTTTAATATCAATAAAATAGGGGACTTTCCGTCCCCTAATCCTTCGATTATTCTCCGCAACAAAAGTAATCCTTTTGTGTTAAAAAAACAAATAAAATATAATCGTAATTTGAATATGATTTTTTAAATGAGGAAGTTGTAACTGTTAAGGGTAAAAACAGAATAACATTTCTTAGATTTGAACATTTAATTCCTAAAAGAAAATAACGTTGAAAAGCTCCCGTAATAAAATAGTCAATGATCCGGTTTGGGGCTTCATTGAGCTGGACGTTGATCTTCTTGTTGAACTTATTGAGCATCCGTACTTTCAGCGGTTACGACGCATCAAACAATTAGGGCTTTCGTCGTTGGTTTACCCCGGGGCAAACCACACCCGATTTGAACATGCAATCGGAACGATCCATTTGGTCCGTTCCGCCCTCGACATCCTTAAAAAGAAGGGGAATAAAATCACCGCTGAGGAGGAGGAGGGTGTGATGGCAGCTCTGTTGCTGCATGATATCGGACATGGCCCATTCTCCCATGCCCTCGAGCAGAGTATTGTTCAGGGAGTATCGCATGAGGAGTTATCGTTGATCTATATGCATGAATTAAACAGCGAGATGGATGGCCGGCTGACACTTGCCATCGAGATCTTCCTGAACCGGTATCCGAAACAATTTCTGCATCAGTTAGTGAGCAGTCAACTGGATATGGACCGGCTCGATTTTTTAAAGCGCGATAGTTTTTATTCAGGGGTTTCAGAAGGGGTAGTCTCTTCGGAACGGATTATTAAGATGCTCAATGTAAAGAATGATCATCTGGTTGTGGAGGTAAAGGGGATCTACTCGGTTGAAAAATTCCTCATCGCCCGCAGGCTGATGTACTGGCAGGTTTACCTTCATAAGACCGTAATCTCTGCAGAATATATGATGATTAAGGTGTTGCAGCGGGCCTCGGAACTCAGCTCCTCAGGTGCGCAGATCCACGCATCGGGATCTTTGGCACTTTTCATCAACAGAACGATCGAGGCTGAAGATTTTCGTTCCCCAGACGCTCAAGTCAGGAAACAGGCCCTCTCCCATTTTGCAAACCTGGATGACGCTGATGTCCTTTGTACTTTAAAAGAGTGGATGAAACACCCCGATCCAATCCTCTCAAATCTCTCCCTGGCACTAATTAACCGCAGGCTTTTTAAGATAAAACTGTCAAATTCCGCCACTTCGGAACATAAGCTAAACAATCTCAGACAGTTGTCTGTTGATAGATTCAATATTACACTGAAAGAGGCAGATTTCCTGGTAATTGAAGGAGAAATAACCAACAGTGCTTACGATTCGGAAGCGGGAACCATTAATATCCTCTATAAAAACGGGAAATTAAAAGACATAAAAGAGGCATCGGACATTAATTTAGAGGGACTTACCAAGACTGTCCGCAAACATTTTGTGTGTTATCCGGGAGATATCCTTACAAGGTAATAATTTTATTATTTTTGCAGCGTAAAATTTAAAGACGAACGAATGGAGTTTTCGGCAAACGATATTGCGGCCTTACTGAAGGGTGAGGTTGAAGGTGATGGCACTGTTAGCGTGAGTAGTATTTCAAAAATTGACCAAAGCCAGCCCAATACGTTAAGTTTTCTTTCAAATCCGGCCTACACTAAGTATATTTATACGACCACGGCATCTATAGTCATAGTAAATAAGGATTTCAAGTCAGATACTGCACTTTTATGCACCCTGATCCGGGTAGATGACCCTTATATGGCTTTGGCTACATTACTCGATTTCTATGTGAAATCAAAGCCTGTGAAGGTAGGGATTGAGCAGCCTTCCTTTGTCAGCAGTTCTGCCACCCTGGGTGAGCAAATCTATCTTGGCGCTTTTGCCTATATTGGAGAAAAAGTAGAGATAGGTAAGAATGTAAAAATATATCCTCATGTTTATGTCGGAGACAATGCAAAAATCGGAGATGATACAATACTTTATTCCGGGGTAAAGATATATTCAGATTGTACAATTGGAAAATCGTGTATTATTCATTCGGGAGCAGTAATCGGAGCTGATGGCTTCGGATTTGCTCCAAACGCCGGTGAAGCATACACCAAGATCGAACAGATAGGGAATGTGATAATCGGAAACAATGTTGAAATTGGGGCAAATACCACTGTTGACCGGGCCACTATGGGGTCAACATTTATTCGTGACGGAGTCAAACTTGATAATTTAATTCAGGTAGCCCATAATGTAGAAATCGGAGAAAACTCTGTAATGGCCGCTCAGGTCGGAATTGCAGGGTCGACTAGTATCGGGAAAAATTGTTTAATTGGAGGACAGGCGGCAATTACAGGCCATATTTCAATTGGCAACGAGTCGAAAATAGGTCCTCAATCAGGGGTAATGTCAACACTTAAGCCCAATTCGGTCGTCTTAGGAACACCTGCCAATGATTTTAAGGCAACAATGAAAGCCTATTCAATAATCAGGAACCTTCCTCAATTACGGGAAGAGATCATTGAACTTCAAAAAAAGGTAAAGAGAATCGAAACTAACGAATAAATAGATAAACTTCGTGAAATGATGAGTATTAAACAAAATACAATTGAAAGAGAAGCGACCATTTCAGGTAAAGGGCTTCATACCGGTTTAGAGGTCATATTGACATTTAAACCGGCACCCGAAAACTTTGGATATAAATTCAAACGCATTGATATTGAAGGACATCCTATTATTGACGCCAATGTTTCCAAAGTAAAAGGAACATCGCGTGGCACTGTTCTAAAAGAGGGTGAGGTAACAATCAGTACAATAGAACATGTCATGGCAGCACTGATCGGTGTTGGTATCGACAACGTTTTAATTGAACTCAATGGACCTGAAGCACCGATACTTGACGGAAGCGCAGCTGGATATGTCAAAATACTGAATGAAGCAGGATTAAAAGGGCAGGATGCCGATCGCGAATATTTCGAAATCAAACGAAAGATCGTTTATAAAAATGCGGAAACCGGTACTGAAATAATTGCCTACCCGGATGATGATTTCAGCATTGATGTTATGATTTCATACAATTCATCGGTATTGCATAATCAATATGCGACTTATGACTCAAAGACAAAATTTGCCGAAGAGATTGCTCCGTGCCGAACCTTCGTTTTTGTCCGCGAACTTGAGACCCTGCTGAAAAATAATCTGGTAAAAGGGGGTGATGTCGACAATGCTATAGTAATCATGGACCAGCCAATGCCGCTGGAGGAGCTAAACAGGATTGCCGACCTCTTTAATCAAAAACATATCGAGGTCAATAAAATTGGGATTCTAAATAATCTGACACTCCATTACGATAATGAATGTGCACGGCATAAGTTACTTGATGTAATTGGTGACCTTGCACTGATTGGCAAACGAATTAAAGGACGGATTGTTGCAAAGAGACCGGGTCATGGACCAAACACAGAATTTGCGAAACTGCTTCAAAAAGAGTACCTTAAAGGGATATCTGAAAGTACCGCCCCTGAATACGATCCCAATAAGACCCCTTTGTATGATGTAAATCAGATAAAGAAAATGTTGCCTCACAGGAATCCGTTCCTGTTGCTTGACAAAGTAATCGAAAAGGGTGTTGATTACATCATTGGGGTGAAAAATGTCACGATGAACGAGCCTTTCTTTGTAGGACATTTCCCTGAAGAACCCGTAATGCCTGGGGTTCTGATCATCGAAGCAATGGCCCAGTGCGGCGGAGTCTTTGTAATCAGCTCACAATCATCCGATGGCGAATACTCAACCTACTTCATGACAATGGATAGCATCAAATTCCGGAAGAAAGTGGTGCCTGGCGATACGCTCGTTTTCAGATTGAAATTGCTTAGCCCTATCCGGCGTGGAATTGCCAACATGAGAGCAATCGCATTCGTAGGTGATACAGTGGTGTGCGAAGGGGAGTTCATGGCCATCATTGCAAAAACAAAATAAATTATTTCAACAATGAATCAACCATTAGCAAATATTCATCCAAATGCGAAGATTGGCACAGGGGTAATTATTGAACCTTTCGCCACAGTATCGAGCGATGTAATCATTGGAGACGGAACATATATTGGTCCCACCGCAGTAATCTTACCCGGATGCCGTATTGGGAAAAACTGCAAAATCCATTCAGGAGCTGTAATCGGAGGAGAACCGCAGGACTTAAAATTCAAGGGTGAATATACCACTGTTGAGATCGGGGACAATACCACCATCAGGGAGTGCGTAACCGTAAACCGAGGCACAGCGGCCCACGGGAAAACCGTGATTGGCAGTAACTGCCTGATTATGGCCTACGTTCATGTTGCTCACGACTGTGTTGTTGGCGATAGCGTAATCCTTGTAAACTCCGTTGCCCTGGCAGGTGAGGTGATCGTGGATGATTTCGCCATCATTGGCGGTCATACTGGAATTCATCAGTTCTGCCATATCGGAAAACACGTGATGCTCTCAGGTGGTTCATTGGTGCGTAAAGATGTCCCCCCCTATATTAAAGCAGGACGCGAACCATTATCGTATGCGGGGGTAAATTCAATCGGTCTTCGCCGCAGGGGATTCTCCAACGAGGTGATCTGCCAGATTCAGGATATCTACCGGATTATCTATCAAAAAGGATATAATAACAGTCAGGCGCTCGAGGTGATCGAAGCAGAGATGCAGGCCTCACGTGAACGGGATGAAATTCTCCTCTTCCTAAAAGATTCAAAAAGAGGAATTATCAAGGGATATTTTCCGGATTGATTACAGTTTAATTCTGATCCAAATAACTAATAAACCCCGAAGGTTCTCAAAATCTTCGGGGTTTATTGCCTAAACATAAAAAACCAGGACAAAAGCTGCTGTACCCACAAAGATCCAGGTTAGCACCTCCTTGAGTTTAGTCCGGTTGTCAGAAAGCAGGTACTGAGAGACAAAATAGGCAACCGGTATTGTTGATAAGGCGACAATCTCGATGCTTATCGTTATAAGCCCTAAAGCAGAAACCACTATCAATCCCAAAAACCAATAACAAATCACAAAATATTTTCGGGCACTTACTTTAATGCGCTGATATACTGAGATTACAGAGATGCTTCCCAACGTTGTTAGAAATGCTACCACAAAAGTGAGCAACAAAAAATAGGGCTGAAGAAGATATTCGTTATGACGTGTCCAAAGCATATTAATTAATTCGTTCCATAAGATGGTGTATGAATCGGTCAGAAACGAGTAAACCCACATAAAAAGCCATGGAACGCCGAATCCCAGTATAGGAACTGCCAGCAACCTCCAGTTGTCATCTTTTTGCAATACAAAGATTGAAATCCATACCAACGGGAAAAGGACTACCACCGGAATATAAAATAGCGAGGCAATAGCAAGAAAAAATGAGGCATTAAAAGTATAGGTAATCTCAACCTTCTTATGAAAAGTGTCGAACGTAAAATAGATTGAGGTCAGGACAAACAAGGTTGCGAGATGAACAGGCAAAAGAGCATGCAAAACCTGAAGTGAAGATACTGTTATAAGGTAAATAATCCCCGGAAGGTAAGATCGTTTTTTCAGAAAAATAAAGGCAGAACCCAGCTGAGCGATCAAGAGTGAATTTACAATTACCAGACTAAAACCCATAAAAACCTGCCAGAAATCCTGATTTTTAAAGTAGCGCATTACCATGTAATAGAGTGGCATAGCTCCATGAGCAACATCAAGATCCAATAGTTTTGGAGCCTGCAAACTATGCATCCAGAAGAGCAGACCAATCACAGGTATCAACAACGCACTAAGCAGCGTATTACTCTTTAAAATGCGTAATAACATAACTTTAGCTTAATAAATCGAACCCCAAATCCTTACGAAAAAACTTATCTTTAAACTGAATCTTAGAGGCATTCAGGTACGACAACCTCAATGCTTCGGCGATATCTTCCCCTTTTGAACTTACTGCAATCACCCTTCCTCCGTTGGTTACCACATCATTTCCCGAAATTTTGGTCCCTGAATGAAACAGAATGCTTCCTTCGATTTCATCCAGACCGGAAATGACGGCTCCTTTCTCGTAAGCCCCCGGATATCCGCCGGCAACGATCATAACAGTGGCAGCACAGGCTGAATCGATTTCAAGGGTCCGATTTGCCAGATCTCCCTGGGCCACCCCTTCAAACAGGTCAACCAAATCAGATTTGATCCGCAGAATAACCGCTTCTGTTTCGGGATCACCCATCCGGACATTATATTCGATCACAAAAGGTTCTGAACCGACACTTATAAGTCCGAAAAAGACAAAACCTTTGTATGGAATGTTATCCTTTACCAATCCACTTATTGTCGGGACAATAATCCTTTGCTCGACCTTTTTCATAAAAACCGCATTGGCAAAAGGAACGGGTGAGATGGCACCCATCCCTCCGGTATTTAGACCGCTGTCTCCCTCCCCAATCCGTTTATAATCCTTGGCAACAGGAAGGATCTTATAGTCTTTTCCATCGGTGATGGCAAAGACAGAGCATTCGATTCCGGATAGAAATTCCTCGATGACCACAGTTTCACTGGCCTGGCCAAACATTCCGCCAAGCATCTCGCGGATCGATTGTTCGGCTTGGGTAAGGTCATCAAGAATCAGCACCCCTTTGCCGGCTGCAAGACCATCGGCTTTAAGCACATAAGGCCCCTTCAGACTCCGCATAAAACTGATTCCTTCCTCCAGATTATCCTTTGTCACCGAAAAATAAGCAGCTGTGGGTATTCCATGGCGAATCATAAACTGTTTTGCAAAATCTTTACTCCCCTCAAGCCGTGCCCCTCTACTGGCAGGTCCAATTACCGGAACACTCTTCAGACGCTCATCTGCAAGAAAGAAGTCATGAATCCCCTCTACAAGAGGCACTTCAGGGCCAACCACAACCATATCGATTTGTTTCTCAAGGACCAAATTACCGATTGCAGCGAAATCGGAAACCCCTATTTCAACATTTGTTCCGAATTCTGCAGTTCCAGCATTCCCCGGAGCAATAAAGAGCTGATTAATTTTCGGACTCCTGCGGATTTTCCATGCGAAGGCATGTTCCCGTCCTCCTGAGCCAATGATAAGCATATTCATGTGCTGACAATTTGTATTTATACCTCTGTTTCTATTCAGAGTACAAAATAAACAAATTTTCAGGCTACATTTCGTATTAAAAGCGGGAATGTCTATCTTCACCCTTTCAGAATCCAATATTAGCAGCTTATATCATGGAGAAAAGTTTGTCCAGACGCAATTTTATTCAAAAGAGTACCATTTCAGCATTAGGCCTAGCAGCCATGCCACCATTTTCGGCATGGGCAAAAGCAAAAAAACCGCAAATGAGACTTGGTTTGGTGACTTACCAATGGGCTAAAGACTGGGATTTGCCCACGTTGATAGCCAATTGCGCGAAAACCGGGATCCTTGGGGTGGAACTGCGCACTGAGCATGCTCATGGAGTTGAGTCCAGGCTAAATGCCACTCAGCGAAGTGAAGTTAAAAAAATGTTCGCAGACAGTCCGGTTACTTGTTTGGGCTATGGCTCTAATTTTGAATACCATAGTCCTGATCCGGTAAAACTGCGATGGAATATAGATCAGACAAAAGAGTATATCAAACTTTGCAAAGATATCGGATCCTCCGGGATAAAGGTTAAACCCAATGGTCTGCCCGAGGGTGTTGAAAAGGAAAAGACAATTGGACAGATTGCCACTTCCCTCAATGAGGTCGGAAAATTCGCGCAGGATTATGGTCTATTGGTACGGGTTGAAGTACATGGGAATAAGACACAGGAACTGCCTAATATGAAAGCAATTTTCGATCAGGTAAACGAAAAGAATGTGAAGATGTGCTGGAATTGCAATGAACAGGATCTGCTTCCGCCCGGGCTTGAAGGAAATTTCAACAGCGTAAAAAAATGGTTTGGAGACACCGTGCATGTGCGCGAATTCAACGTTGGAGATTACCCCTACCAGCAACTCTTCAATCTTTTTGCCGGAATCGATTATAACGGTTGGATACTGATGGAAGCGCGCACAGATCCTGCTGACAAAGTAACCGCTTTAAAGGAGCAGCTGGGGTTATTCAACCAGCTTGTCGCTCATTCAATAAAAGGGTAAAGTAATTAAAAACAGGAAGCGTTTTAATGTCAACAAAAGAGGTTTTTGTCGAACATATCGGAGAAGTTACCATCAGCAGGAACCGTCAGGCCAACCGGTTTAAAATTACGGTCAGGCCGGATGGCAAAATCAGGGTCACAATACCATGGCTCGCAACATTCAGCAGTGGAGAAGATTTTCTGAATCAACACCATAAATGGATTACAGAGACCAGGGAGAAACTGGCCAAAAGACCAAAAGTGCTGAAGTTAATTCAACCCGGTCATCTGTTCTCAACCCGAAATTACCATTACCACCTGGTGGCGGCCGATGTATCCCGATTGCACATTAAATATGTCAATGAAGGCAATCAGGTGATTTTTCAGTATCCGGCCAATCAGGATATCGAATCAGAGGAGTTGCAAAAAAAGCTCACACTGATGGTTGAGCATGTGCTTCGGTTTGACGCTAAAAAATACCTTCCGGGAAGAATAACAGAATTGGCAAAAAGCCATGGTTATACCTTTCAGAAGGTAACGATCAAAAACAATAAGACAAACTGGGGCAGCTGTTCCTACCGTAAAAACATCAACCTCAACCTGCATCTGATGCTATTGAGTGACAGGCTTATCGATTATATTATTGTCCATGAACTTGTGCACACAGTTATTCCCAACCATGGACCTCAGTTTAAGGATACCATGAAAAAGCATTTTGGAGATATGGGTGAACTTGATCAGGAATTAAAGAGAACAGGGAGCGGACTTTTTCCAACATCAAAGATGTAATAACCCTGCACGATCGGCCAGGATGGTAAGCAGGTATGAGAAGAAAAATGCAAATACAGGAGCAATAAACCAGATCAGCCAAAGTCGTTTAACCACCTTATTGCTAAAGGTCGATTTCCATCCCACCTTTGAAACACTCAGGGCCAGGATTGCAAAGGTATTCAACTGGACCAGTGAGGTAGGAATACCAGCGCTTATCGAGGCAGAAAGCAGCAGTGAAGCTGTAATAACGGATATAATAGAGGCTTCAACCTTCCCGATATCGACAATCTCAGTTCCGGTTTTTACAATTAGTTTCCGCCCAAATATTGAACTTCCGATGGCAAAAGAGGGGGCGATAATTAAGGTGCCAAGAATCATCACAAGCACAAAATTCGCACTCGTTGGATTAATGTGCAATTCATTGGTGATCATAGAGGTAATGGGCCCAGAGGCGTTGGCAACATTATTTGAGCCAATTGAGAAGGCAACATAGCAGCTGGTTATAATTACGATCCATCGAAAAAATGACTGCCTCTTAAACGTTTGAAAATAGCCCGGATATTTGATGTCGAATCGCTTGATAGAGACATTGGATATTAAATACATAAGACCAAAAGCCACAATCGGCAACATCACCCACGTTGGTATAATCTGGGTAAAGAGCTTTGTGGAATTTAGTTGCCCCATGTAATGTGCCGGTGCAGCCAGAGCAAGAACGGTTGACTGTGAGGTTGATTGAGGCACCCCTAATAAATTGGCAAATAAAAGCGATAAAGCAACAGAAAAGAGAATGATCGTTGTCAGGACATAATTCAGGCTTTCAGCGGGGATAATCCCTTTACCCAATGTAATGGCGGTATTCTTTCCTGCAAGCAAAGCGCCAACAAGCACACAAAGTCCGAACAAACCCGGGATCAGGTCTCTTCGCAATATGCCTGAACCGTAAGCAGTTGCAAACGAAGGAGAAGTGCCGCTCCCTCCCATATTGATAGCCAGAAACATGGCGACCAAAAATGGAAGAAGCAATCCATTTAACATTGGTGAAATCATACTTAAAAAAATTCATGCGAAGGTAGAGAATAATGGTTAATGAGCAAGCAATTTTTTAATCCTCAAAAAATGATGAACTTTGGGGCGGATTAATGTGCTAATTTGAAAATTTGAAAATGGGCTAATGTGCCAATTTGCTAATGTGCCAATTTGCTAATGTGCCAATTTGCTAATGTGCCAATTTGCTAATGTGCCAATTTGAAGATTTGAAAATGAGGTAATGCGATAATGTGCTAATTTGCTAATGGGCCAATTTGAAAATTTTCAGCATAAAGGTTCGAACCCTGAAGGGTAGTATGATTATTGCAACAAGTTCATAACTAATTATAAAATACAATTAGATAATGATAAAATGGGATAAACTGATCGCCGATTGCCGGCTGGGTCTTGAAGATCGGATCTTTCAAAATGAGGATGACATCCGCTCCATATTTCAACGCGATTACGACCGGATTATCTTCTCCTCCCCTTTCAGGCGACTTCAGGATAAAACCCAGGTCTTCCCCCTCCCGGGAAGTATCTTTGTCCATAACCGGTTAACCCATTCGCTCGAAGTTGCCAGTGTTGGCCGCTCGTTGGGCAATCTGGTTGCATCAGCCATAAAAAGGGATCAACAACCCATCATGCAAAACATCACCGGTGAGATAGGTGCAATTGTTTCGGCAGCTTGCCTGGCTCATGACCTGGGTAATCCCCCGTTCGGCCATTCAGGGGAATATGCTATCGCCGATTTCTTTAAAAGAGGTGTTGGATTGAAATACCAGGATCAGGTTACACCGGAGCAATGGTCAGATTTTACCTGTTTTGAGGGAAATGCAAATGCATTCAGGGTGCTCAGTCATCAGTTCTCCGGGAAAAGAAACGGAGGTTTTGCATTAACCTACAGCACATTAGCAAGCATTGTCAAATACCCTTTTGAGTCGTCACTTGCAGGTGGAAAACCAAAATTCGGATTTTTCCAAAGCGAGAAAGAGCTTTTTCGCAAAATAGCCACCACGCTGGAAATGACTCAGCTTTCAGAGAGCCCGTTACATTACATGCGTCACCCGCTGGTCTATCTGGTTGAAGCAGCCGATGATATCTGTTACCAGATTATGGATGTGGAAGATGCCCACAAACTGAAGATCCTGACCTACTCAGAGACAGAGACCCTCTTCCTGAATTTTTTCGATCCGGTTAATGACCAGGCAATCCTCGATAATATCGCATCCAATCTGGCACTCGTGAGTGATTCGAACGAGCGAATCGCCTACTTTCGCGCAATGGTGATCGGCAAACTGACAAGGGAGTGTGCGCAACAGTTTATTTCCCGGATCAATGATTTCCCTGTTTCCGATAAGATAATCCCCCTTTTTAACCACCTTCCTGAACCATCTAAGAGAGCCATGGACCTGGTAAAATCGGTATCCCAGGAAAAAATTTACAATGACAGGGCGGTCGTCGAAATTGAAATTGCAGGCTATAAGATACTGGGGACACTCCTCGAGGTCTTTATATCTGCTGTTGTTGAACCGGATAGTTTCTTATCGAAAAAGCTCTTATCCCTTATCCCATCACAGTACGAAAATTCAGACCAGACCATATATGGAAAGATTCAGTCGGTGGTCGATTTTGTCTCAGGAATGACCGATCTTTTTGCCCTTAATTTATACAGGAAAATCACCGGAATGGAGCTGCCAGGTATAGCCTAGCTATTCGCTAACCAGATTGCTTCTACCGTTTATCGGGACTCATTAAAAATTGAGCCAAATTGGTTATTGTTGATCTTATTCAACATCTTATTAAATTATATGTTTTAATTTCGCCTATCAATATTTCTTCATTTTTTCATTCTCCAGGCATCAACAACTTGTGAAGTATCATCAAATTAAGCATTTGCTTAAAGCTATTTTTCTGATCATAACACTTCTCCTCCTGGTTCAGCAGGTCGAATCCCAAACGATCCAGGAGTTAAAGATTTCTGGGAGTTTTACAGATGTTCCTATAACGGAGTTCTTCGGTTCATTGGAGAAGAGCTACGGGATCACCTTTTTTTATAAAGAGGAGTGGATTAAATCTGTCCGGGTAACCGGCACCTTCAAAAACACACCACTGGTTCAGGCACTGAATCAGACGTTTACCGGCAAAGAATTAAACCTTAAGTTTTTTCAGGATAATTCGGTGGTTATATATCCCGGAAGTGCCGAGGTACGTTCAGAATCTGGCCACGATGATTCGCAGGTACTCGTAATCGGTGATCCGCTAAACCAGGGTCGGTATCAGCGGGCCAAAATCAGCGGAAAGGTTCTTGAAGGAAAAACCGGGGAGCCACTCTCAGGGGCAGTAGTTTACAATCCCGAAACCAAAGTCGGGGTGGCAACAGACCGAAACGGCCGGTATTCCATAGAAATGCCAACCGGTGAGTCACACCTGCAGGTATCATTTCTCAGTTTCGAAAAGCAGTACCAAAAAATACGGTTGATTCAGGATGGAAATGCAAATTTTGACCTGTTCGAGGAGACCCACGCCATCTCAGAAGTCACTGTAGTCAGCGAAAATTCAAAGGCTTCCAAAGCACAGATGAGCATGATTAAGATGACCTCGGTCGTCCTTAAAGAGTTGCCGGTCCTAATGGGTGAGGCGGATCTGATTAAGAGTATGACAATGATGCCGGGAGTCCAAAGTGTAGGGGAGATGTCGTCCGGATTTAACGTGAGGGGAGGCAACACCGATCAGAACCTGGTTTTACTCAATGGAGCCCCGGTTTTCAATACCACCCATATGTTTGGTTTCTTTTCAATGATCAATCCGGATGCTGTTGAAGATGTGACGCTTTACAAAGGTGGAATACCCTCATCTTATGGCGAACGGATAGCTTCAGTGATGGATGTTCAGTTAAAAGATGGAAGTGATAAATCGTTACGAATCAATGGAGGATTAGGTCTTATTAACAGTCGTCTCACCATTGAAGGGCCGTTTGCAAAAAAGAAAAAAAGCACCTTTATGCTCGGTGGACGAAGTACCTATTCGGATTGGATGCTGTATCAGACTAAAAATCCAACATTCATGAATAGTGTTGCCCGTTTTTATGATGTGAACGGCACTGCCAATATTGAAATTAGCCCCAGAAATCATGTAAAATTAATGGGATACCTGAGTTCTGATCTCTTCAATCTTAACACAAGTTCCCTTTACAACTATTCCAATTCTCTTGGCTCACTGAATTGGAAATTGAATCTCTCCGAAAAACTCGTTTCCAATTTATCGCTTGCTTACTCCAAATACGATTTAAAAGTGGATCAAAAAGATCCTGTTCTCCCTCAGGATGACTATACCTTGAAATCAAATATCCAATATGGGAGTCTTAAATACGCCCTCTCCCTTTATCCAAATGACAAACACCGTATCAGCACAGGTTTTCAGACTATCGGTTACTGGATCAATCCGGGGAATGTTGCTCCAACACGGACGATTTCAAACATCGTTGAAACGTCCATGCGGCACGAGCAATCGGCCGAGCTCGCCCTGTTTGCAGATGACAATTTCGACCTTTCCGAGAAACTGGCCTTTGATCTTGGTTTACGTTACACCCAGTATTTCGATTACGGCCCCGGAACAGTTTACAAATATGCACCCGGAATTATGAAAAGCGAACGATCCATCATTGATTCTACGCTGTATAAGTCAGGAGATATTATTAAAGCTTATCGTGGTCTCGAACCCCGTTTGGCTGTAAAATACAATCTGCCTAACGGCGGATCGCTGCGGTTAAGCTATCAGCGGATACACCAGTTTGTGAGCCAGATTTCGAATACGGCAGTAATATCTCCGGCTGATTACTGGAAATCGTCCGATCCCTACCTGGCACCACTAATCAATGACCAAATTGCTGTTGGATATTTTAAAAGCCGCAGCACCAGTATGTTTGAGACCTCTGTTGAAGTATACTACAAGAAATTGCAAAACCTTACGGAATACAAAAACGGGGCGCAACTGCTGATGAACAGGCATATCGAAACAGATCTGCTAAACGCGAACGGATACTCATATGGTATCGAACTACTCGCCAAAAAGAGTGCTGGACGGTTGAACGGATGGGCAAGCTATACTTATTCAAGAACTTTTAGAAAAGACGACAGCGTGTTTCCGGACGAAAAAATTAATGGAGGACGTTATTATCCATCGATATACGACAAACCCCACGATCTGTCGGTTGTGATGAATTATAAAATCAGCCGGCGCTGGAGATTCTCTGGAAACTTTGTCTTCTCTTCCGGCAGACCAATCACCTTGCCTGAGGAGAAGTACAACTACGGAGGGCAGGAGGTAGTTGTCTATTCTGATAGAAATAAATACAGAATGCCCCCCTATCACCGTATGGATCTGGCCATAACACTGGATGAAAATCTGCGAAAAAAGAGAATGTGGAAAGGGAGCTGGACGTTCTCAATCTATAACTTCTACGGGCACAAGAACCCCTACTCGGTCTTCTACCGCAAGGAACCATCTATTCAAAGTACCGATAAAACGCAGTATGCGATCTATAAACTATCAATCATTGGAGTTCCGGTCCCATCAATTACCTATAACTTTAAATTCTGATGTTTAAAGATCTTATATATGGTTCGTTATTGTTATTCGGCTTCGCCTCGTGTGAAGATGCTTATCATCCGAAAATTGACACTGTTGAAAGTCATTTGATTGTTGAGGCACTGATAACCAATGATCCCTCGCAGAATTATGTCCAGCTTACCAGGACAACAGGATTTTACAGCAACAGTCCCAATGAGGCTGTTACGGGTGCCAGCGTAAAATTAATTGATGCTACGGGAACCGTTGTCATGGGTACAGAGAGTAGTTCGGGCAATTTCCATTTTGAGATGATACCCACTGAAGGACAGACCTATATCCTGCATATTGAATACAATAATGATGTTTATGAATCGGAATCGGTGACGATGCCACCTATCCCGACGATTACCAATTTCCGTGCTGATCGCATTGAAAAAACCGAATATCAAACTGATGGATATGGCGTTCCTGTCCCTTCCACAGTGATCAGCAGGGAACTTTACGTTGATCTTTCGGCAAAACCTGCACTTGCAAATTACAGGTTCAGGATGAGAAGTATTTTGGAATGGTATTACACCCCACCAGCCATGGGTCCGCCCCCCCCAACGGTTTACGGATGGCTTGCAATTCACTATTTTGACAACTACAATATTGCAGGGCCTAAGAAGTTCAGCCAGACCGATATCATCGAAAAACATCCGCTTAACACACTTCCATACAGTACTGCAATATTGATTTTACCCGATTCAACGTTTTCAGGATGGATTTATATCCTTGATCAATATGGCACATCACAAGGATCCTATGATTTTCATGAAAAGCTGAACGCCCAGTTTTCTGCCAACGGAAATCTTTTTGATCCGATACAGACTCAGGTTTATGGAAATATTACGTGCAAAACAGATCCAGCAAAAATTGTTTACGGATATTTCGATTTGAATTCCTACCGGCAACACCGTTATTATTTATACTTTACAAATCCAAGCCCCGACGGGAATATCATCATCCGGGAAATAACGCGCTTTCCCTATATTTCCGATGAAGGACAAATTACAGGACACCCCCCGGATTGGTGGGAATAACTGGTTGAAGTGCATATACAGACTAGTATCTGTATGTATTCCAATTATTTAAAAATGAATCTAACGTGAAAACAAAATTTTTTATAGTCCTGTTGCTCTTCATATCACTACTTGGCAATGCCCAGCAGAAGGAGAACTTCGGCTTGTATACCGATCGTGATCTGTATGTAAGCGGCGAGACTCTTCTGCTCAAGCTATTTGCCCCTTTAAATGATCAAGCCGGAATTGTCCATATTGACCTGATCAGTTGCGGAGGTAAAACAATAACAGGAATAATCCTGGAAATAACTGATCATCAGGCCAATGGGGCCGTTTATCTGCCAGACTCTTTAAGTTCTGGAAGTTATATCCTGCGTACCTCCACAAGGTCAGACAAGCTACAAACAGTTAGGGAAATATATGTTGCAAACAGGTTCGCAGGTATGCCTGAATCAAATTCAGTGTCACGGATTGGCAGAGCAACTCCGGTTGCAGAAACGGAAATGGGTAATTCCCCGATTACTGGGCTTGAAGAGCATTATAAGAGGAGGGAAAAAGTTACTGCTTCAATTCATTTAGCAGATGATTTGCTCGCCAAAACGGAAGGTAACGTGCATGTTAGTGTCTCAAAAACAGCTCCCGGATATAACGGCGGCACATTTTGCATAAGTGCTAAACCCACTACTGATCAACTTATTGAAAAAGACGGTATCATCCTTGAAGGGGTTGTGACAGATCTGAAAACAGCCGCCCCTTTTAAAAATTCAGTGGTGATGCTCTCCATTCCCGGCACCACTCCGGGTTTCAACTATTACATAACAGGTGACGACGGCCGCTTCTTTTTCAAGTTAAAGAAATACTACGGGAAAATTCCTGTTGTTCTCCAATGTTACGATAAAGCAAGAACCCGGCTTCTGAAGATTTCCCTTGTCGATTCTGAAAGTCTGCGAAGTGGATTTCCAGCTTTCGAAACCAGCACTTTCCCCACGGAAGCAAGAAAGGAGGTTGCAAAAAATATCGAAGCAGTAACCATTCGCAAAATATTCAATCAGCAGGAGATTATAACATTGCCAGCTCCTAAACCCCAGGCTGATGCCTATCCGTTTTATGGTATCCCGACAAATACAGTCGACCCAAAACTGTTTATTGATCTCCCCGACTTTAACGAAATATCGCACGAGTTATTGCCCGGCGTCAAATTCAGAACTTACAACCGGATACCTACTATAGAGGTTCTGAGCGCTTCGCTGCATAACTATTTTAACGAGCCCCCGTTGGTTTTGCTTGATGGTATTCCAATACAGGATCTTAACATCATCAAAAATCTGGGTTCAAAAAAGATCGACAAAGTTGAGATTTGTCTGGAGGAAAGGCATTTTGGTGATCTCTCTTTTGCTGGTGTCGTGGCTATCTTCTCGCCTAAGGCAGACGATTCCCTTGTACCCGAATCTAAGGATCTGATCAAGCTCACCATTGAGGCAATTCAAGCCCAGACAGTCTTAAATTCCCCTTCAGAGCAGTTGCCTTCAGAACCCGATCTCCGGCAGGTATTGCTTTGGACCCCGTCACTTAAACCGGCACAGACAATTACACTAAATTTTCGGGCTTCTGACATTAAGGGTGTCTACAAGCTGGTTTTGCGGGGCAAAACCAAAGATGGCTCTCTCTTTTTTAAGGAACAATCTTTTGAAGTAAACTAATATGGCGAACAACACTTTCTATATCATCACACTTTTTGCTTTACTGGCAGCCACCTCGCTCACAGCCCAGGAAGCAGTACCTAAAAATTGGGATAGTGAAAAAATAAAAGGTTCCCAGCTGATTCCTTATCCTTCCTATACCGGAAATCCTTATTTAACTGAGAAATTTGTATCCGGAGAGATTGAATTTACTGACGGGACGAAAATTGAAAACCTCTTTTTACGATACAGTACCTATCGGGATGAAATAATCTACTTCAATTCTGCAATTTCTGCTCAGATTATCATCGACAAGATAAGCCTTAAAGGGTTTAAACTGTTTACAAAGGAGGGTGCTAACCGGATATTCCGTAACCAATATTACAATGGATTCCTTCCGGGGAACCGCTTTTTTGAGGTATTGAATGATGGTGACATTGCTCTTCTGGCCTATCGCACTGTTGTTTTGCAATATTGCTCCGTATATAATAATGAGGCAGGTGTACTCAAAAACATGGAGTACCAGCAGAATTTCAATTACTATTTATACAACAGTAAAAAGGGATATGAAACAATCAGAATTGGGAAAAATTCATTGTTGTCGAAATTCGACAAATCCAATCAGAAACTGGTGAAAAAGTTACTTCGGAACAATAAAATTGCGATCAGGGATGAGTCCGGCCTTATAGAAGCCTGGAAGCTGATTCAGATTAACAGGATCCCTACAAATTTTTGAACACGCGAACTTATCATTCATAATATTTAATTAAAATAAATATTTTTTAATTTTACGCTACTGCAATTTCTTATTTTTCTCATCCTCAAGACGACGATCAATTGTGAAGTATTTTCAAATTAAGTATTTATATCAAGCTGTTTTTCTGTTTGTTACGATTCTACTCTCGACTCAGAGTGGCCGATCGCAACAGATTAAAGAGATGAAAATTAACGGGGCTTTCAATCAGGTTCCGCTTCAGGAGTTCTTCAGTAAACTGGAAAAAAATTATGGTATCCGATTCTTCTATAAGGAGGAGTGGGTAAAATCCAAAGAGGTTACTGCCACTTTTAATAATTTGCCGCTTATCCAGGCACTGAATCAAACATTTACAGGAAAGGATCTGACTTTCAAATTTTTTCAGGCGAATGCCGTCATGGTCTATCCGGCAAATGCCGACCTGCATGGTTCAGGGATAGATATTCATGATTCACAGGTTCTTGTAATTGGAGACCCTCTGAATTTGGGGCGTTATCAACGGGCCAGACTTCGCGGCAGGGTACTTGAGGGCAAGACAGGAGAGCCGCTTGCCGGGGCAGTGATTTACAATCCCGAAACCAAAACAGGTGTTGCCACCGATTCAAAAGGGAGATATTCCATTGAAATGCCGACAGGTAACATCCATTTAAAGGTATCTTATCTGAGCTTTGAAAATCAGCTGGCAAAGATACAGCTCATTCAGGATGGGAATGCCGATTTTGAATTATTTGAGGAGACACACGAAATTGAAGAAGTTACAATAACAAGCGAAAATGCCAAGGCTTCGAAGGCCCAGATGAGTATGGCAAAAATGTCAGCAATCGAGATTAAGGAATTCCCGGTATTGATGGGTGAAGCTGATTTGATCAAAAGTATTGTAATGCTGCCAGGAGTGCAAAGTGTGGGCGAGATGTCATCCGGCTTTAATGTCAGGGGTGGAAATACCGATCAGAATCTTGTATTATTGAATGGCGCTCCGGTTTTTAATACGACACATCTCTTTGGATTTCTTTCAATGGTCAATCCTGATGCAATCGACGATGTTACACTTTTTAAAGGGGGAATTCCAGCTTCCTACGGCGAACGGATCTCCTCGGTTCTCGATGTGCAGCTCAAGGATGGCAGTGACAAGAATCTTCGGATAAACGGCGGAATTGGCCTCATAAATAGCCGCCTCACCATTGAAGGTCCATTTGTTAAAAAGAAAAAAAGCACCTTCTTAATTGGAGGCCGGAGTACCTATTCGGACTGGCTTCTCCGGCAGACAAAGAATGCGACACTGATGAACAGTGTGGCCCACTTTTATGACCTCAACGGAACTGTTAACCTTGAGATCTCTCCCAAAAACCACCTTAAGATGATGGGGTATATAAGTGGTGATGTTTTTAATCTCAATTCAAGTTCATTATACACCTACGCCAATACACTGGGCTCTTTGAACTGGAAACTGAACCTCACCGATAAATTAGTATCCAACTTAGGCCTTGCCTATTCAAAATACGATTTAAAGATGGACCAGAAAGATCCTGTTCTCAAAGCCAACGACTACACACTACAGTCTGACATCCAATATGGCAGTCTAAAATATGCCCTGTCGTTGTATCCAAATGACAAACACCGGATCAGTGCAGGATTTCAAGCCATTGGGTACCGGATCAATCCGGGAAAGATCACTCCCACCTGGACCACCTCCAATGTGGTTAAATCGACAATGAGACCGGAGCAATCTGCCGAAATGGCCCTTTTTGCAGACGATGATTTTAACCTGACCGATAAACTGGCCTTTAATATCGGTATACGTTACTCCTATTTTATGAATTATGGACCGGGAATGGTCTTCAATTATGCCCCGGGGGCACCAAAAAGTCTCAGCACACTAACTGATTCAACCAGCTATAATTCGGGGGCCAATATAAAATCTTACCATGGCCTTGAACCCCGTCTCGCATTTAAATACAATCTCGAAAACGGCGGTTCTTTCAGGATAAATTATCAGCGAATCCACCAGTATGTAAGTCAGATTTCGAATACAACGGTAATTACACCAGCCGATTACTGGAAGTCAGCTGATCAAAATCTAGCGCCGCTGATTAACGACCAGATTGCTCTGGGGTTCTTCAAAAATCCTGCAAATGGAAAATATGAAACCTCTGTTGAGATCTATTACAAGCAATTACAAAATCTGATGGATTACAAAAATGGAGCGCAACTGGTGATGAATAAACACATTGAAACAGCACTCTTGCAGTCGCAGGGATATGCTTATGGCCTTGAATTATTTGCTAAAAAGAATACAGGGCGGTTAAACGGATGGATCAGCTACACCTTTTCGCGCGCATTTCAAAAAACAGACGGCCCGAATCCTGAAGAAAAAATCAACGGGGGGGCCTGGTACCCTTCAGTCTATGATAAACCAATCGATTTTTCGGCTGTAATGAATTATAAAATCAGCCGGAGATGGCGCTTTTCAGGAAATTTTGTCTTCTCATCGGGTCGTCCCATCACCTTGCCTGAACAAAAATATACCTCAGGAGCCTACCAGGTCGTTGTATTTTCGGACAGAAATAAATACCGGATGCCTGCCTACAGCAGGGCAGATGTCAGTATCACACTCGATGAAAACCTTCGCAGGAAGCGGATGTGGAAAGGGAGTTGGACCTTCTCGGTCTACAACCTGTATGGTCGTAAAAATCCCTACTCAGTCTTCTACCGCAAAGGATCCATGGTCCAGGATTCAGGTCAAAGCAGTTATGAAATCTATATGATGTCAATTATCGGTGTTCCTGTTCCATCGATTACCTATAATTTTAAATTCTGATGCAAAAAGAACTTTACTCTTTGGTATTTCTGCTGATTCTCTTCGTCTCATGCGAACAGATTTACCACCCTTCCATTGACCGGGTGGAGGGACAACTTGTGGTTGATGCACAAATTACAAACGATCCTGCCAAAAACTTTGTTCATCTGACCCGAACGCGTAGTTTCTATGATATGGTCCCCCTCCCCGAAGTTTCCGGAGCAAAAGTTGAGCTGATCCAAATGGGTGGTAAGTCGGTCCAGGCAGTCGAGCGAAATACCGGCTATTATTCGTTTCCATCTGTTCCGGTTACAGGCAAGAGGTATTATCTGCGCATCACAATTGGTGTCGATATCTATGAATCACTGGCTGTTACAATGCCTCCGATTCCTACCCTGGCTAGTTTTTATACCTTAGACACCATAAAAAAGGTATGGATAAACAACGGCGATGGCATTCCGCAATCATTCGAAAAACAAGGGAGAGAAATTAATGTCGATTTAGCGCTCACAGATTCACTTTCCCACTACCGGTTTGACGTGAGGTCAGTATTGGAATGGACATGGGATTCAATTCCTTCGGTATATTCGATAACTCACACTGCATTTGGATGGTATTCCTACTATGAAAATCAACAGTTTAATCTGGCAGGACCCACCGATTTTAATCAGGTAAATAAAATTGAAAAACATCCGCTGTTAATGATCTCCTACAATGCAAAGGATTATCTCTATGCCGACACACTGGTTTCGCAGGGATGGATATTAATCATAGAGCAATTCGGCACCTCCAAAGAGTCTTATGAATACCACCAAAAACTAAATAGTCAGTTCGCAGCTACGGGCAGCCTGTTTGATCCGGTCACGACTCAGGTCTACGGAAATGTCCTGTGTAAAAATGATCCCTCAAAGATCGTTTATGGGTTCTTCGATCTGAACTCCTGTCAACAGTACAGGTACTATTTTAACCTGTTCAGCCCAACAACGGCGATCACATTAAAACAAATTTACAGGTATCCGGATATCCCTGACAATGGAATTGTCAGAGCTGTTAAGAAAAATCCAATTGTACGGCCCGATTGGTGGGAAGAATAAGTAAGGCAAATATTCAGAAATCGTTAATCTTATAAATAAACATCATTCATTCAGTTAATTACATACAGAGATTTTAACGTGAAAAGAAAACTAATTATATTGTTAATACTCTTTGTCGCCATTACAGGTAAGTCCCAGGAGAAGAACCATTTCAGTCTGTTTACTGATCGGGATCTCTATGCCAGTGGTGAGACGATGTTGATCAAGGTTTACGTGCCGGCAGATGAACCATCAGGAATAGTGAATATTGATCTGTTAAACACCAAAGGGCGGATAATTTCGGGAATTAGTAAGAAAATTACCGGTCATCAGGCTGATGGATATATCTATATTCCTGATTCATTGAGTTCAGGCAGCTATCTCCTCTGTACTTCAACCAAAATCAATTCTTCATTAACATTCAAGGAGTTATATATCACTAACCGGTTTACAGGAATTCCTGAGGTAGGAACTCCTGTACGGGCATCGAAAATTAAACCCCTTAAAAACAGATTAATTGATGATCTGCAAATCGAAGGTCTGGATAAAAGCGTCAAAGCAAGGGAAAAATTAGAAGTATCTCTTAATCTACCCAAGGATATAGTCGCCCAAATTGAAGGCAATCTTTTTGTTAGCGTCTCAGAGGTCACTCCGGGATACAATTCCCAATCTTTTCAAAGTACTATCCATCGCGACAATTTTAAATCTGCAGAGAAAGAGGGGGTTGTCCTTGACGGATATTTAAAAGATCTTAAAACAGGGATTCCCTTTAAAAACGGAGTTGTCTATCTTTCCATTCCGGACTCCATTCCAAGATTCGACTTTTACATTACCGGTGATGACGGCTATTTTAATTTTCAGCTTGACAATTACTATGGCAAAATACCCGTGGTTGTTCAGGGGTTCGACAATGAGGATAAACATCTTCTCAAAATTTCAGTCAATCGTCGCGATAGTCTTAAAAATTGTCTTCCGGATTTCGAAAGTTGGGAGATTTCGCCTGCATTTCGCACAAGTGCAGAGGAGAGTAAAGATGCTGTTACCTTCCGGAAAATATTTAACCAACCCGAAGTGGCAGTCCAACCAGCGATGAAACCCGGGACAGACCGCTATCCGTTTTTTGGAGTTCCAAACATTGTAGTTGATCCCCAACTGTTTATAAATCTTCCCGATTTTACCGAAATTTCACGCGAACTGTTGACCGGAGTCAAATACAGGGCCTATAACCGTATTCCCTCACTGCAGATCTTCAACAGCGCCCAACGTACCTATTTTAACGATTCACCCCTATTGCTGATTGATGGTATTCCTGTCCGCGATTTGAGTGTCATCAAGGATCTGGGATCGAAAGAAATTGCAAAGATTGAGATCTCAATGAATGAACGGTATTACGGTAATCTCAAATTTCCTGGGGTGTTAGCCATCCATACAAAAAAGGCCGATTACTCGCGGGTTTTGGTTTCTGACGAAGTTGTTAAGCTTAATTTTGATTGTATTCAGCCCGATGTAACCTTAACCACTCTGTCTGAACACCCGTTAAATGAACCTGACCTGCGGAAAGTTCTGCTTTGGAATCCTTCTGTAAAACCAGGGCAAACGATTAAGTTTAATTTTGGAACATCAGACCTGGTTGGTAATTACAAACTTGTGATTTGCGGAGCGGATAAGGATGGATCTATTTTCTATAAAGAACATTTATTTGAGGTAAATTAATATGGCCAAAAGAATCCTATTTCTGATAACCATTTTCGGATTGCTTGCAGTATCAGCGCTTTTCGCGCAGGAGAAGCTGCAGAAAGACTGGAAACCAGACAAAATCAAGGGGACCCGGTTTATCCCTTACCCGCCCTATTCAGGTACGCCATACTTCAATGAAAAGTTCGTTCTGGGAGAGATTGAGCTTTTGGACGGCACAAAAATTGGGAATCTTGGAATCCGTTACAGCTCGTTTCAGGATGAGTTAATTTACTATAATACAGATATTAAGACTCAGATTGTCATTGACAAAATCAGTCTTAAAGGATTTTCATATCCCGATGAGCTCGGAACTAAAAGGAGTTTTCGCCGTCAGAATTTTGACACCTATTTGCAGGAAGAACGTTTCTTCGAAGTGCTCAGTGATGGTAATATATCCCTGCTGGCTTATCGTAAAGTTGACCTGGAGACTTGCGACACCTCCTATAGTAAGTTTGGATTGGCATACATGCCGGCTTACCATTTTTATGCCTGGTCTGCAGGGAAAGGTTATACCTCGCTTAAAATGAGCAGAAGCTCCCTCCTCTCCAAATTTGACAAACCCAGTCAGAAAATTGTAAAAAGATTGTTGCGCAAAAACGGCATCCAAATTCTCGATGAAGCGACTTTTGTCCAGGCCTGGA
Source organism: uncultured Bacteroidia bacterium (assembly GCA_903904515.1). GTDB lineage: Bacteria > Bacteroidota > Bacteroidia > Bacteroidales > Prolixibacteraceae > JAAFHB01. Next base: position 17,180 of record CAIVCR010000040.1, on the reverse strand, counting down.
ATCTAATCATGCAAAACGGGCTGAGTATTAACTTTTAAGTAGGGAGAATAAATGTCGCATTTTAGATTCAAATGGATTACAACGACTGGTCATACAAAAAATGCCACAATGGCTCTAAGTCTCAAAGCTACACAAAGTATATTTCTTTAGATTTCAATCCTTTGAGTGCCTTAGTGACTTGGTGACTTGGTGGCATTTTTACTGCTTTTAATTTTTATTGAAACAAATTTTAAATAATTAAAATACGACATTTTATATGTGTTTCTATTTAAATCAGTTAACAGCTAAACAGTTTACCGATACTCGCTGTTAATGTAAACAAGATTACTTTTTGTAATCCAAAACATTAAAAACTCGAAATTGAAAACTCTGTTTATTATTTTTCTGATCATTGGCACAATGTTATCTCTTTCTGGATTTAGCCCTAAGAATTCCGCAGCGATTCGGAAACCAAATTCAATCTTCCAATATTCCACTTTAAGTGCATTGCTCGAAGGGGTTTATGACGGAGAACTGACTGTCGGAGAACTGAAGAAACAAGGAACTTTTGGTATCGGAACCTTTAATGCCCTTGACGGTGAACTAATCCTGTTTGAAGGGCAGTGTTTTAAAGCGGCATCCGATTCAAAGATTCTCCCGATGAACGACTCGGTCAGGACACCATTTGCTGCGATTTGCAACTTCAGTGCCGATACCCTGATCCGGATTAACCACCCCATAAAAATAAAAGCGCTTGAAAACTATCTGGATAGCGTCCTTGCAAGGCCCAACCTGATTTACGGATACCAGATTTCCGGTAAGTTTGATACGTTAGTTATCCGAAGTGTGCCGAAGCAGGAGAAGCCTTATAAACGGCTGATAGAAGCGTATAAAAAACAGGGTGTTTTCACATTCACCAATCAGGAAGGGGTACTCTTAGGATTTAAATTCCCCAAATATCTCAAAGAGGTCAATATGGATGATTACCATTTTCATTTTCTTTCAAAAGATAAAACGAAGGGTGGTCACCTGCTGAACTGCTCCATTTTAAGCGGTGAAGTTTCGGTGGCCTTTATCCACAACTACAACCTGCAACTTCCAAATAACGCATACTTTAATCATTCTGTTTTGACAAATAATAAATCAGAACTTAAACTCATTGAAGGATCTGAAAGATAGTTAAACTTCTCATTTTGTGTCGTGATTTTCAGATAAATAGATTGCCATTTTAAAATTATATTAGAGCAATGGGTGCGGAGATTTTTAATCTCCGTAATTAAATGCGATTAAAAATTGCATCACCCGGGCGAGTGAGGGCATGACTTCGAGTCAAACTCTCACTTTAGCTGCCACTTAACTTTAGCCGATTTCAGATCCCTTGAGTTCCCCCCAACCATAATTACAAAATCACCCGGCTCCCAATCATATTTAAGATCGCTATTGTAGAATTTTAAATCTTCGGGAGTAATTTTGAATGTAACCGATTTGGTTTCACCTGCTTTTAAGAAGATCTTCTGAAAACCTTTCAGCTCTTTCAAGGGGCGCGTAACTGATCCGACAACATCGCGGATATAAAGCTGAACCACCTCTGCCCCATCGTAATTGCCTGAATTGATAAGATTTACAGACGCTGTTATGGACTGGTTTCCCTTTGCCCGGGAAGCGCTTAATTTCAAATCGCCGTAATTGAAGGTCGTATAGCTTAATCCGTACCCGAACGGATAAACGGGTTCATTCGAAGCATCGAGATAATTGGAGCGGAACTTCATAAACCATGCCCCCTCGGGTAATGGTCTTCCTGTGTTTTTATAACTGTAGTAAATGGGGATCTGACCCACATTTTGCGGAAAGGTTGCCGTCAGCTTCCCTGAAGGATTTACCTTGCCGAAAAGGACATCAGCAATCGCATTTCCCGCCTCGGTGCCCGAAAACCAAACCTCCAGAATCGCAGGTACATGGATATTTTCCCACGGTAATGCAAGGGGTCTCCCGTTGAATAGGACCATTACAACCGGTTTGCCCGTTGCTAATAATGCCTTTAAAAGTTCTTTCTGGTTATCGGGTAATCCAATGTCTGTTCGGCTTGAACACTCCCCGCTCATCTCAGCGCTTTCACCAACTGCGGCAACAATCAGATCCGCTTTTTGGGTAACTTCAACAGCCTCGTCAATCATCTCCTTTTGTGATCTGCTTTGCCGGAAGGTCGGTTTTCCGAAAACACTCACCCTCGAATCGAGAATGGAGTCATTGAGGATATTGGTTCCCCAGGCGGTCAGAATTGTCGTCTCATTTCCTACTGCTGCCTTGATCCCGGAAAGGAGCGAAACGCATTTTGAAAAATCTGCGGCAACACTCCACGTGCCGGTCATATTCAGCTTATTATCAGCTAACGGACCAATCACCGCGATTGTCCCCCCTTTTTTAAGTGGCAGAATCTGGTTGCTGTTTTTCAAAAGAACAAGTGACTGAGCTGCAGTTTCGCGCGAAACCTGACGATTTTCAGATGTAAATATTTCTGTCTTAGCACGATTATCATCACAATACCTGAATGGATCTTCAAAGAGTCCCAATTTATATTTGGCTTCAAGAATCCTTCTGCATCCGGTTTCAATATCCGCTTTTGTTATTTTGCCCGATTCAAGGGATCTCTTCAGGGTTGTCAAATACCCTTCGCTGACCATATCCATGTCGGTACCCGCATGGAGTGCCCGGGCTGAAACCTCCTGTAAATCACCAATCCCATGTTCAGTCATTTCAGCAATACCCGTATAATCGGTAACCACAAAACCTTTGAAACCCCATTGTTTACGCAGGACATCGGTCATTAGCCAACGGTTTGCCGTGGCAGGTAAACCATCTACCTCGTTAAATGATGCCATTGCACTCCCAGCTCCGGCATCTATCGCAGCCTTGTAAGGGGGAAAATACTCGTTGTACATTCTGATCCGGCTCATGTCGGTTGTGTTGTAATCGCGGCCAGCTTCTACAGCACCATACAAGGCAAAGTGTTTGACACACGCCATGATTGTGTTGTTTTTCCGAAGATCATCCCCCTGGAATCCATGCACCATTGCTTTGGCGATCTGTGCGCCCAGGTATGGATCTTCACCCGAACCTTCTGACATACGACCCCAGCGCGGATCCCGCGAGATGTCGACCATGGGGGCAAAAGTCCAGCACAGACCATCTGCCGTTGCTTCCTGGGCCGCAACCCGGGCTGAATGTTCAATCAGTTTCATATCCCAACTGCATGACAGTCCCAGCGGAATCGGAAAGATGGTCTGATATCCATGGATCACATCCATCCCAAAAAGTAAAGGGATCCTTAAACGGCTCTCTTCGACCGCAATTCGCTGAACTTCGCGAATTTTGGCTGCTGTCTTTAGATTCAGGATCGCCCCGATATTCCCCTCCCTGATTTTTCTGCTGATCCCTGAGCTCTTAGCCTGCCCTGTGATGATATCGCCTGCGCCCGACAGGTTTAACTGCCCGATCTTTTCATCGAGAGTCATCTTACTCATCAGATTCGTAATGAATTGATTCATATTCGGATCCGTCGTTTTTTGGGCAAAGGAAATATTGATCTGAATCAGAAGGAATACTGATAATATACTGGTGAATATTTTCATTTTTTTGACGCTTTAGAAGTTCAAATTTCTTGATCCTTATTTCCAATCAGGATTGGATTAGAGTTCCCTTTATTTAAAAAGTTATTATTCAGATTTAACAATCTTTGTTGTTACCGAAACCCCGTTCTCATTAATTGCCTCAATGGCAAAGTAGTACGGAATTGTTTTATCCATCGCCTTGAACCAGTAATCATTTACCCCATAAATCATTATGCAGTTGTAAAGCTTATCGGGAGCCGTCCCTACATAAATATTATATCCGTAGGCATTGTTAACGGGAGCCCATTTAAGCCACGCACTCCGTTTGTCATTGCCTGTTCTCAATACCACAAATTTTCCGACAGCATCGGGCTTATTTCCGTGACCATTCCCAAAGACACGCAATCCGCTTATTGCAAATTTCCCGGTCGGTACATGGATATTTTCCAATTTAATAAAACGGGTTTCAACAGGTTTTTCGAGTTCGATATAATCATGTGGCACATCGGTAGAATTCTTACTCTTGTCGATAAGCAGCTTCCATTTCTTCCCGTCAATGGAGGACCAGAGTATGTACTGGTGAAAAATATTGGTTTGTTTCCCCATTAAGGTGGCATCCTGGTCGGCATAATTGAGCTGAATGGCTTTGACTGTTGACACCGAACCCAGATCGGAGGTGATCCATTCGCCCGGATTCCCAGTGGCAGCCGACCAATAGGTTTTAATATTTTCATCAACCGCATAATTTGGCTCGTACCCGCCAAAAACTGAAGAAACGGTTACTGGTTTATTACAATTGAGTATCATCCAGCCTGTAAAACGGCCACGAGTGTGATCAGATTTCCCATCAGGCAGGTATAGCGGGTAATCACCAAATGCGGTGTTGCAATACATGATATCGTCCTTGTCAAAACCTGCCGGCCAAAGCCCCAGTCGACGCTCAAAGCTGTTCTTTACAGAAATTACTATCGTGCTGACATGCCAGTAGTTGTCCCATTTATCCTGAAAGGTGGCGCCATGCCCTGCCCCCCTGGCAAAACCTCCCGGCTTATATGAAAAAGGCATCGACTGATGGGTAAACCACCCCAATGGAGTGTCAGAAACGGCCACACCATCCGCGTAACCACTGAACTCAGTACCCGGAGCTCCATATTGAAGATAATACTTCCCATTGTGTTTGGTCATCCAGGAACCTTCGATAAACGGTTTCAGGAAGGTATTATCAGAATATTCGCCAAAACGTTGCCAGCCAAAACGTTCATCATCAAGCAGTAAAAGCTCTTTCCGTGTACCTACAGGAGCAAAGGTTGTGCGGTTAAGCTCGATTCCATAAGTGGGATAGGTATTGCTGCTGCCGTTATACATATATAATTTCCCATCGTCATCCTTGAAAAAATCGGGATCCCACCCACCAATAGAAAGGGAATCAACCGCCTCCTTCCACTCGTTTCCTTTTGGATTGGTGCTCATCCAAATCGGAAAATTGGTGGAATAGGTTGAGCCGAAAACAAACATCGTGTCGTTCTGAACCCAAACGGCTGGAGCACAAAGATCATCGTACACTTTATGGAAAGGCTTAAGAAAAGTCCTGGAGATAAAATTCCAATGATTCAAATCTGAACTCCACCAGTAACCCCACTGGTTTGTGGAGAAAAGATAATAATCTCCTTTATAGGTAACGATTACTGGATCAGCCGTTGCCCGGTGCTTCCCCTGCTCCGTAAAATTTGGAATCGGACAATAACCGTAATCGAGATTGATTGGATTACAATATGTCTTTTGCTGGGCAAGAAGAGATGTTGCAACCATTAGCATTACGATGATTGTAAACAGAAGTTTTTTCATGACCAAAACTTTATTTTTCATTTTTGTTTTAATGTAAGTTCCTGAGTTTTTAGCTCAAGCTTTTTTAAACCATTTTGTATGTCCGGTGCCTGCATAAATAACTTCCATAGCAAACCAGTCCGGTAGTTTTCAATCATTACGGTCATCGGAGCCTGGTTTAGTCCCATATAAATCTCCGAACACCAGTTATTGGTAAGATCAAATGCATCTTTAAATCCGTATTCGCCCCACAGGAATTTGCCGTAATTGAAATAATAATTCTTCAATGCTTTCATCGATTCCTCCGGGGTATAAGGGAAAGAGCTGATAGCTCCCGTTGGGGCTAACTTTCCGTGGTCCTCTGAAGGGACAGGTTGATCGGCTGAATAATTATACGGACCGTCGCTGGCAGTAAGTCCCCAGCCGTTTTCGCCATATCCCTTGAAATGTTTAGGATTTAGGACACAATACCTGTAATTTATTTTTGCTATATTCTGATTATTAACAAAATAGTTTGTGTATTTATCGGTGATAAAATGGGGATCGTAACCCATAAAAGAATAGTGGGTGAAAAACAAGGGGCCACCATTGGATACACCTACATCCAGTTTGATTCCAAAATAGGTATTTCCATTGGTATACATACTTCCATCTGTCGTCTGCCCCCAGGCCAAGCGGTATTTTTGACCCGTAATCTCCCGGTTAGCCCAGCCGGAATAGTACATTGAGGGGCTTACAGGATGCGTCGGAGATGCAATAGCGAGCAAATAAGTAACCATAGTTTCGTTCCAACCGATTAAATTGTGATTAATCACCCATCCCTGGTCCGGCGACCAGTGCCAGTATAAGAATTTACTGTCGGCAGACTGTCTGAACCAGTCCCATTCTGCTTTTTCCCATATTGAGGTAATCTTATCCCTGACCTGCTCTTCCGCTGAATTTTTAACTGAGAAATATTGCCGTGCAGCAAGCAAACCCTGAAGCAGGAATGAGGTCTCGACAAGGTCAGCGCCATTATCCCGGTGGCCAAAAAACGGTACCACCTTACCCATCGGGCCATCCATGAAATGAGGGTAAACGCCGTGAAACGATTCTGCCTTTCCCAAAAAGTTTAAAATTTTAAGAATCCTTGAAGCAGATTCGTCACGAGTGATAAAACCTCGTTCGGTACCGACAATCAGCGCCATAATGCCAAAACCGGATGCGCCAGTTGCAATCATATTCTGTCTGCCAGGAATGTTCTCCCGCGCCATTCCGCTGTTGGGTTCTGCTCCCTCCCAGTAGTACCTGAAGGAGGCCTCCTGAACCATAGAAAGCAACTCATCATCTGTCATATGTTTTGTCGAAGCGCTCTTTGACGATGACAACTTAGTCTCTTTGTATTGATCGTTCAGAAAAGAGATCTTATAGGAGTATTTCTTTCCTGTTACTCCTGTAAAATCGGCATAGCGGTTAATGTAAGGCTGTTGGACACCTATAGGTTTAAAATCCTGTCCATCTTCAGAACGGTAAATCTTTACCAGATGGACATTGTTACTGGTCACTTTTTCCCATGTTATATCCACATGCATGGCATAGCCTGTAACTTTCGAGATCGCCGGCAACACGGAAACCGCAGTAGAATCAGAGACAGCCATGAATTCGATATCATCCACAAAAATTATCTTCGGGCTGCTGACCTCCCTGTTTTGCTGCGAAAATACGATGCCGATAAAATCTTCGGGTTTATCAGGATTAAAATTGGCGACTGAGGCCAATGGCAGGATAACATGCTGCCATCCAATCGTTTTCATTTCCGGAATTGAGAATACTGATGATAGGCTACTGTCTCTTCTCATTATCTGCACCGAAGGCAATTCGCCCGAAGATGTTGCCGCTGATTTGTTCAGGATCCAGAAAGAGAGAGATTCCCCCTTCTTAAAATGATCCATTCCCCGTTTTTCCTGTCGGAAGACTATTGCCTTCCAGGTTCCCTCTGCTGAATTTCTATAGTTTAAAACCAGCGAGTTACCGGGTGAATGGAATACAGAATCGCACACAGGCAATTTCCCATTCATGGTTTGAATGGTTGAACCACCAGAGGCAGAACTCCTGCTGAAAAAATAGTCTCCAGCCATGGTACTGTTTGCGAAAAAGCTATAGGTATATTTATATTCCTCTGCAGCACACTGGAGTGAAAGCAGCAGACAGCAAACAAACAACCTATTTCTTATCTTAATCATCAGTATTAAATCTTATATCTTAAATTATTTTGTGATCCAGGGGGATTGAAAATCGAGTTTTTTCAGACCGTTCTGAATTTCGGGACAGCTCATAAAGAGTTTCCAAAGCAGAGCACTGCGGTAATTCTCGATCATCACAACTATCGGGCCCTGATCTATAGCCAGATATTGGCCTGGATACCAGTTTTTTTGGAGTGAAAAGGCATCGTAAAAGCCGTACTTTCCCCAGATCTTACCCCCTAAATCGGTATAGAAATATTTGATGGCCTCCATGGAGTATTTCGGCGTATAGGGTAAGGATGAGAGGGCAGCTGTGGGAGAGATCACTCCCAAATCATTATCTAAATCGGGCGCATGGGCTGCATACCCGTTAACTGAGTAACTGGCAGTCAGGCCCCAGCATTTCTCGCTGTAGCCGGTAAATTTTTTCGGATTTTGAACACACCATTCCCTGTTGATCAATGTCTGATTTTTGTTCTCTTCCCAATAGTTGGCATACCGGTCTTTCAACCCATGGGGATCCAGACCCAGGAAGGAGTAATGCGCCCAGAAAAGTGGTCCGCCAGATTTCTCCGCCCCGTTGTGATTGAGATTGAGCGTATAACCAAATTTCTTGTGTTTACCCTTAATTCCCCCATTTCGTGCCCATCCTTTATGATAAATTGCCGGATCAGCTCCGTTTGTGGGGGACGAAACAGCAAGGATATATGCGATCAGACATTCGTTATAACCCCCGATCGGGAAGTTCATTTCCCATAAATATTCGGGAGACCAATGCCAGTATAGGACATCCTGCCCCCTTGTAAACCAGTTCCACTCAACACCTCGCCAGAGTTTATCGATGTCTGAACTTAGAATCTTCTCTGCATTGGTTCCGTTTGTGAAATATTGACGCGCGGTTAATAATCCCTGCATAAGGTATGCTGTTTCAACAATATCGCCGCCATTATCCTTTCTGCCGAAAGGCTTTACTATTCCCGTTTCGCCATAAAGCCAATGGGGCCATGCGCCATGAAAACGGTCGGCTTTTGCAAGGTAATTTACGATATGGCGCATGCGCTGATATCCCTCTTCCCGCGTGATAAATTTCCTTTCGATTCCTGTTAAGATGGCCATGATCCCAAATCCCGAGCCACCTGTTGTAACCACTGATTTGTCGTTCTGCGGGTAAATGCCATCCAGGTTAATTCTTTCGCAGGCAAGACCCGAGGTTGGTTCTGCTCCATCCCAAAAATATTGGAAGGTTTTATATTGAATCAATGTCAGTAATGAATCATCAGAAATGATTTTTCCATTCTGTTCTTTTGTAGACTTAATCGCGTCATTCTCAGGAAAAGGATACCAACTACAAAAAACCAATAAGCCTGCCAGAATAAAATAAGGGATATAATTTCTCATAGTTTTTCGTTATAAAAAATTTACGCACAAATGCTTATAAATTAGGACCCTGAAAACCGAGATTTTTCATTCCCGTTTTTACCTCCGGACAGCTCATGAATAAATTCCACAGTAAACCGGTTCGGTAATTCTCGATCATCCCGATTTGCGGCCCCTGGTCGATTGCCAGAAATGAATCGGCAATCCAGAAACTATCTAAATCAAATGAATCGATAAAGCCATACTGGCCCCAGATTTTATCACCCAATTTATAGTAATAGAAATTTAAAGCCTGAAGTGATTCTGTCGGAGTATAAGGTAACGACGAGATTGCCCCGGTAGGTGCGATAACTCCCACATCGTTGGTGGGTGAGCTGGCAGTATATCCGTTTTGTATATCGCTGGCGGTCAATCCCCAGCATTGACTGCTGTAACCATAGAATTTTTTTGGGTTTGACTTACAATATTCAAAGTTGATTTTTGAATGGTTCACCACCTGCGTCCAGTAATTGGCATACCCATCTGATAATCCGTGTGGATTTATGCCAAGAAAAGAATATTGTTCAAAGAAAAGTGGTCCACCATATACCTCTCCCAGAGGAAGTTGAAGGCCAAAATAAGTATTGTTATTTTTCATTGCACCATTTCTCGCAAAACCGTTGTCATAAACTATTTTAGCAATCGGGTGCGTATGTGATGAGGCAGCCAGAACATAGGTGATCAGGCATTCATTCCAACCCTGTATCGGCATATTCATCACCCAACCTTTGGTGGGACTCCAGTGCCAGTAAAGTTTATTACCTCCGTCTTTATTGAAGAAATCCCATTCAACTGCATCCCAAAGCCCGTTTATATCTGATCTTAGAGTTGTTTCAGCTGTTCCTGACCCATCGAAATACTGTCTAAGTGTTAATAATCCCATCATCAGGTAGGAAGTTTCTACCAGGTCGGCTCCATCGTCGTTGGCAGAGAAGGGGATAACAACGCCGGATGATCCGTTTAACCAGTGGGGATAGGCACCATGAAAGTGCTGAGCATTATTTTTAAGAAAATCAACGACTTTTTTTGAACGTGCCAACCCGTCAGCTCTGGAGATAAAACTTCGGCTAATTGCTGCCGGGATAGCCATCATCCCAAAACCTGATCCTCCCGTTGTAACTACATCGCCTGATGTATTCCGTTCACGTGCTAAACCTGAAACCGAATGGCCAAAGTCCCAGAAATATTTAAATGTTTGTTTCTGAACTAAAGTTAATAACTGATCATTCGTGATATCGGCAAATTTATTTGTTGAATCAATGCCGGTTTTTAAACTTAATGTAAATGGGGTTTGGTTGTAACCCCCTGATTTAGCCTTTAATGAACCTGATATATTTAGGGTGTAAGCCGATAAATAATGAAGCGGGGAAGTGGGGTGAATAGTCACCGTGCTGTCCTTTTTTTCAAATATTAGCGTTAACGGAACATCCGCAGAGCTTTTATCAGCCATGGTAATGGATGTAGTGGCTGAGGCCTGATCCAGGGATGAAGTGAACGCAACCTTTATAACCGGAATATCGTTGAGCCCTTTATATTCCAAACCTTCAGTAACATCGTTGACAGTCAGGGAGTAATAAATGAATGAGACAGCTCCCGGATCGTTTCCGATATGTTTACTCTTCTGACAACTCAATACCAGGAAAAGGGAAATACTAAAAAGAAAGAGTCTGAACATTTTTTGGGCATGAATTATTGGATCAGAAGAATTTGTTTAGAAGGTTGCCCGGTTTTGAACCCGGGCAACCCTTAAATCTATCAAGGAAAGTAAGTAATAAGTACGTCACAAATCACAAACCGGTTAACAATGCTTGAAACTTTGAACAAAATTATTTCTCATCATTTATAATCGTTTGAATCTCCGTCTGGGTAAGTGCTTTATTAAATATACGCAGCTCATCCATTAAGCTAAGATCGGACAAATGCCCCCACTCGGTGAAACGTGGCGCTCCTGACATAATCTGGAGGAGATCACAACCGGTCCAGTCGATACCTGAGAACGCACCATGTGATACGACTTGTCCGTCAATATAAACATTGCACTCCGTACCAGAAATTGTAAAGGCCATATGAACCCAATTCCCTGTTGAAGGGTCGACATCTGCATTTGTACCTCCGTCAAACCATGAGTCTGCCGTACCATTTGCAGCATTTAACTTGAACCTTTGATTTGGTGCGCCACCAACTTCACGGAAGAATCTGAATCCGCTTGTCCTCAGGTTCTGTGTAGCCGGATATCCGGCATTCCCCTTATCTTCAGGGCCCATGACCAGGATACCGCCACGATCAGGCGTTGCATTAATCTTTGTCCACCATACCGCGCTGAAATTTGAATTCTTTAATGCCGTGGTTGGAAATGTGAGATATGAATCTGTGGCACCAGCATAAGCCTTCCCTTTTTTACCATCGGCAAAATCGGGTGATCCAACTTTTGTAGCTTCAGTATTTGAAACCAGATCTGTATAGTTTCCTTCAAAAGGCATGTAAAATACCTCTCCACTATATTTTGGAACATAAGGGGAATCATGTTGAATGATTGCCTGTACTTCTGACTGGGTAAGCGCTTTATTAAAAATCCTTAGCTCATCGATGAAGCTGTTGTCAGCCTTATGACCCCAGGTTACGAAGTTAGGCGCCCCTGAACCAATAGAAATTGATTCACATCCGGTCCAATCAATGCCCGGGAAACTTCCATGGCTTACTACGGTTCCATTGATGTAAACAACACACTCTGAACCGGAAACAGTAAAGGCAAGGTGAACCCATTTCCCGATATTATTTGGAACATCTGCATTAGCACCGCCATCAAACCACGATTCTGAAGCACCCGATCCGGCGTTTAACTTAAATCGTTGGGTTGTACCTGACGATTCGCGGAAAAAGCGTAAACCTTTTGTCCTGCTGGCATCAAAATTAGCGTCGGTTGTTCCTGATGGGCTGATCACAAAAATCCCGGCACGGTCAGGCACAGCATTCAGTTTATACCACATTTCGGCAGAGAATTCATTGTTCTTCAATCCCGCCAGAGGGAATGTCAGGTAGCTGTCTGTAGCGCCTGCATAGGCATTTAATCCTTTTAAGCTTTCACCTGCAAACCCGGGATTGCCAACTTTTGTTGCGGCTGTGAAACTAACCTTGTCAACATAGTCACCATCAAACGGCATATAGAAGAGCTCCCCGGGGAAAATCGGAGTATAAGGGGGTTTTTTCTCAAAGTTTACGATTTTGTCTGTCACCTTCCCAGCCATGTCAGTAACCTTAATATCAAGAGCATGGACTCCATTTGTTACTTTGTCATATTGGTATGCCTCAACAGCCCGGCGATAATCCTTGAAACTGTTGTAACTGGTAAGTTCGGTTCCATCCAACAAAACAGAAATCGATTTCAGTTCGATGTCATCGGTTGCTACAAACTGGATGTTGATAGAGGCCAATAGTGTGGGAACCTGTATCTTCACTCCTTCAGCAGGATAACTCACAACAACAACCGGAGCTGTCTTATCTGATCCGGCAGCAACTGCCTTAATCGAGTCTATATAACCATTCTGGCACGCAGTGGTAAGTACAATGCCTACGAGAACTGCTAATAAGTATTTAATTTTTTTCATCTTATATCATTTTTAATCAATACAGGTTTATTTTGATAATAATTGAGGAAGCACATCCGTCTCTGCCAACGGATAGGGTAGAAAGGTTTTATCGGTAGAAAATGTCCTTCCGTCATAGCTTAACGCTGCGGTATTACCAAGCCGGACCATATCGTAATATCGGTCACCCCATTCGGTAGCTAATTCAGCGAATTTTTCATCCATTACCTGGGCATTAGTAACACCTGAAATTGCGCTCAAACCGGCCCTGAGTCGGACAGCATTCACCGCATCATCGGCTGTACCGGCAGTTCCTGTCGCACCCTGAGTCAGCGCTTCGGCATACATTAAAAGAATCTGTGAATACCTGATAATCTGAAAATCTTTGTTGGAAGAATAGGAAGTACGCCCAGTGGTAAGCATATCAGACGGCAAGTACATTTTACCGGAATAAAACACCTGACGCGAACCGTTATTGAATACATCTCCGTCTCTGGTAGTATTTGAAACAAAAGCGGGGAGTGAATTGGCATACTGGGGTGCAACCTTTTTTAAGGAATCAATTCCAGCCTGGGTAAAGATCACGGTTGTTTCAAGCCTTACATTTTCGCCTCGGTCAAGCATGAATTTTACATATTTAAAGCTTGGTTCCCAGAATCCCCATCCGCCTCCTGCAGTGGAAACTTTAGGAGTCCAGCTCTGAGGTCCGAAAAAGTCCCACAGATAATTATAGGAGTCACCCGAAGGTGTGCCAAAATCGGTAAAATTTAATTCCCAAACGTTTTCGTTATTTAACTTCCCTTTAAGTTTGAAGAGGTTATAGAAATCAGGTTCCAGCGAAAATAGACCGGACTGAATGATCTTGCCGGTTGCATCGGCCACAGCCTGATATTTTTTTAACTCAAGATTTGCCAAAGCCTTAACAGCAAGAGCGGTATATTTTGTTAATCCTCCCGGGATATCGGTGCGCTGATTTGGACGCTTATCGGGTAAGTTAGGGATCGCTTCATCCATCCTGGATGAAATGTGGGCCATCACGCTATCTTTGGAGGATAGTTTTACGGTAAACATTACCGATGGATCTGAACTTGGCGGAACCAGGATACTTCCCCAGGCGCGGCTGGCCCAAAATAACCACCAACAACGCATCACTTGCGCTTCGGCGATGTATTGATCGGCTAAGGGCGCGCCGTTTTTGGCATTTTTCTTATACAAAGCGATTTGTTCCATTGCCGAGTTGGCAGTGATAATGTCTCCAAATAATTCCTGCCAATCAGCATCCAGCATCCAGAAAGTATTGTCATAATGATAGTAATCAATATCTCCCAATGGCGACTGATCCCCCAGTCCACCTTTATTGACATCATCTCCGCGTACGGTAAGTAAAGGAAAGATATTCCATCCGATACCGTTGAGTCGTGAATATACCCCATACAGCGGCTGAATCATATTGCTGGTTATGGTATAGTCGGTACCTCCGGTATACGTGCGGTTTTCTGCGAGTGAATCCAGTTTTTTAGTACATCCGGATACCACAAGAAGTGCCACGAATAGCAGAATAACCGGTATAATATGACGAAGTGGTTTCATAGTTAAAAGTATTTTAGAATTTAATATTAAGACCAATTGTATAAATCGCAGGAACCGGATAGGTTACATCATCATATCCATTGGCAACTTCCGGGGTAAAACCCTGGTATTTAAAATGAGTCAAAGGATGTTCAGCAGTTAAAAATACCCGGGTTTGCGGAAAATTACCGTTTAACCACGAATGACTATTGAAGGTGTAACCTACCTGCACATTCTGTATCCTCCAGAATTTACCATCGTTCACAAAATAATCAGACATCTTTTGATTCCATACTTTTAAAAGTCCGGCCGAGGATGGATATTTATTGGAAGTGCCATCTCCATGCCAGCGATTTACAGCAAGATCTGCATCAAGGTTGCCATCATTGGTCCAGAGCATTTGACCACGTCTGCGGTTGAGAATAGAATTCCCGGATTGTCCGTAGAAAGAGGCAGTCAAATCAAAGTTCAAATATTTCAGTCCAATGTTACCGCCATAGGTGAGGTTAGGAAAATAGGATCCCAGTATTACGCGGTCACTGCCGTCTATCTTACCATCATGATTCTGGTCCACATATTTAAAATCACCCGGTACCAAACTATTGGCAACTGCAATCGGATCGGCATTAATTTGTGCCTGGTTTTGGTATACACCGGCAATTTTCCAACCGTAATAAGCATTCAGGGGGTGTCCAACATACGAGCGTTGCTGGAATTCAGCCGTACCATAATTGATGTAAGGTTGTCCGTAAAGATCGCGAACCTCGTTTTTAAGTGTCGCAAAATTGACTCCGACGTTGTAACTAAGCTTATCGGTAATCTTGTCACTCCAGTTAAGCGTGCATTCAAACCCGGAATTCCTGATGGTCCCTACAGCCTTCAAAACACTTCCTCCAATTAAGGGGATATTAACCGGAATGGCAGCATTCTTTGTGTCACGGCTAAAATAATCAATGTCGGCAGATAAACGGTTATGCAGAAACCGGGCAGTTATCCCAAGATTGGTTTCCTGAGTTTTTTCCCATTTGAGAGTAGAGAATGTATTTTGTGCAATTGTCCCTGTAACCAGATTTCCTCCCATGGTCGTTTTCACGATTGAGGTCGTCCTTGCTCCGTCACTGGCCTGAATATGGTCATTCCCAAGTTCCCCCCAGCTTGCCCGCAACTTTAGAAAAGGGACAAAATCATTGTTCTTCAGAAATTCTTCTTCGGATACTACCCAGCCGGCACCAACAGTAGGGAAATAACCCCATTTTTCCTGGTATTTCGAACTTCCGTCAGCACGCATAGTACCATATAACAGGTACTTTTCCTGGTAGTTATAAGCAGCTCTTCCAAAATAGGAGAATCCAAATTGGTGAAGACCATCATCGCCCACTGCAGTACTGGGTTTAGTAAGCGATTGGTTGATGTACCAGGATTGTGGCTGGTTCGGATCAAAATCAACTCCCTGGGCGGTTAGATACTGAAATGTTTCATCCTTATAGGAGGTACCAGCCATTAAAGTCACATTATGGCGGCCAAAGCTTTTCGTGAAGGTTAAAATATTGTCCCAATACTGGTTCATGTAAGATGAATTGCTCTTGGTTATTGTCCCGTGAGGATTCTGGAAATTGTTATCAATAAACCAGGGTAAATCAACGACCCTCTGATTTACCTGAGTGTAACTATTATTATAGGTGGATTTAAAGGTTAAAACTTTTGGTATCAAAGTAATTTCCATATAGACAGTTGCCAGTGCTTTCAATATCTTCTGCTGGTCCTGATTACTGACCATGGTCGGAAATGGATTTTGCCCGCTTCTGTAACCAAGCGGATCGGCACTTGCATATTTGAATGGGTTAGCAGCAGTATTAGTCAGGTCAAAAACCGGGAAAATAGGCACTGCGAAATAGGTGTTATTCCAGGCATTACTGGCATCTATATATTTGGTCGCGTTACTGAATATCATGTTTTCTCCCAGGGTAAGCCATTTTGTCGCTTTTATATCAGCTTTGGAACGAAGATTCATACGCTCATAATTATTCAACTCCTTCAAGGTTCCATCCTGGTAGAAATAATTTACACCAAGTGAATATTTTGCCTTTTCAGTCCCTCCATCGATTCCAACACTATGATTCCTGATCTGACCATTCCGAATTACCTGTTTATACCAATCTGTATTTGTAAGCGGAATATTCGGATCGACACGGCTTCTACCCCATTTCTGCATTGAATTCAATACATCCTGTACTTCTGTACCAGACCCTGATTCCATGGCCATAGCGGTATATTGCTGGGCATTAGCCATCTTGAGAACGTTCTGGTCAATCTGATACCCCTCATATCCATCATAGGTGATCTTAGTTTTCTGGTCGTATGAACCGGACCTGGTTTCAATCAGAATGACACCGTTTGCCGCCCTTACACCGTAAATTGCAGCTGCAGAGGCATCCTTGAGTACCGAAATGGTTTCGATATCCGTAGGATTGAGGAAATCAATGTTGTCATAAAACATTCCGTCAACCACATATAATGGGGCCTCATTATTCTGTCCCGGGAAGGAGCCAATACCGCGAATCCTTACTGTAGCTGAATTTCCGGGACCTCCATCGTTTACAATCTGTACACCTGCAACTTTACCCTGTAAGGCATTCATTGGCTGACTTGCCGGTGTTTTCTGAAGATCGTCAGATTTAACAGTACTAATAGATGAAGTAAGGTCCTTTACTTTTTGGGTACCATACCCAACAACTACAACCTCTTCTACCCCAACGACCTCTTCTTCCATGACAAGGTTAATAAGTCCACGATTGTTCACCTGAACTTCATGACCTTTATAACCTACAAAGCTAAAAGAGAGAGTTGCCTGATTGGAAGCCTGCAGTGAATAGTCTCCATTAGCATCAGTTACAACCCCATGTGTGGTCCCTTTAACTATGACCGAAACACCAGGCATCCCTACACCTGAAGCATCCGTAACCTTTCCAATTATAGTT
>CAIVCR010000039.1 GCA_903904515.1 uncultured Bacteroidia bacterium | reverse complement strand
TCCATTCCTTAGTTTTTTCAAGAGTGTCAAACTTACATGAAAATAAACAGATACCCAAAAATAGAACCGTTTTATCTAACTGTTGCTTATAATGTTTAATTGAAATGAAATTTCAATTGCTGAGGTTTTCGTTCAGGAACCCAATTTTAGTATCTTTGTCTTTAGAATTAAATTTCCAGGTATGAAGTTTCAGAAAATGCACGGATTAGGGAACGATTTTATTTTGTTCAATGAATTGGATCCATTAAAATTCGATCTGCCCAAACTCGCAATCCGGTTGTGCGACCGCCATCAGGGGATCGGTGCTGACGGAATTATACTGATCCTGCCATCTGAAGTTGCCGACGTAAAAATGCGGATCATTAACTCAGATGGGAGCGAAGCGAATATGTGTGGCAACGGGATTCGCTGTTTTGCAAAATATGTCTATGATAATCACATTAATACAGCCAAATCATTTACCATCGAGACGGGAGCTGGAGTGATGATTCCTGAGCTCATTGTTGAAGATGGGAAAGTTTTATTTGTTAAAGTAAATATGGGGGCCCCCGTTTTGGAGCGTGCGTTGATTCCTATGTCAGGTCCAGCCGGCAGTGTTATCCGGGAGCCTTTGGTTGTGGCAGGTAAAGAATTGAAAATAACCAGTTTGTTAATGGGGGTGCCCCACACGATGGTTTTTGTCGACAACCTTGATATCGTTGATATTATTGCAGTTGGCCGGCAGATTGAAACACATCCCGCTTTCCCGGAAAAGACGAATGTCAATTTTGTAGAAGTGATCAATGACCATGAAATCAAAGTCAGGACCTGGGAACGCGGAGCCGGAAGCACGCTGGCCTGCGGAACCGGTAGCTGCGCATCAGCGGTTGCAGCCTCCCTGAACGGGAAAACCGGGAAAGAAGTTACCGTTCATCTCACTTTGGGGGATCTTTTAATCGAATGGATTGATAATGTTGTTTACATGACCGGGACAGCCGATCATGTTTTCGAAGGCGAACTGGAACTTTAGTCCTGAGAATTGAACTGGTTTCGTAATACTTGCTTCTCCCTTTTGGGGGGAAATCAGAGAAATAAAAATCAATTTATTGCAAATGATTTAAATTTAAATCAATAAAAATGCCTGGAGAAAAAAAAAGAGTAGCCCTGATATCCGTTTTTGCTGCTATTTTCCTCACCGTTTCTAAGTTGTTTATTGGAATACTAACCGGTAGTCTCGGTATTTTGTCCGAGGCATTACATTCGGGTCTTGACCTTGTGGCTGCGGTTATTACCTATTTTTCAGTGCGTATCTCCGATAAACCAGCTGATGATGATCACCATTATGGACATGGCAAGATCGAAAATCTCTCAGCGCTTATGGAAACGATTCTTTTGCTCATTACCTGTACATGGATTATTTATGAAGCAATAAGCCGGCTTATATCCGGCGAAACCCATATCGAAGTAACCTATTGGAGTTATATTGTGGTAATCACCTCGATTATTATTGATTTTAACCGATCCCGAATGCTCTCTAAAGTAGCTAAAAAGCATAATAGTCAGGCTCTTGAAGCTGATGCTTTACACTTCTCAACCGATATATGGAGCTCAACGGTGGTCTTTTTTGGATTGATTTGCGTGAATTTTGGTTGGTATTTCGCCGATGCCATTGCGGCATTGGGAGTGGCCATCATTGTTTTATTCGTTTCCTATCGGCTTGGAAAAAAGTCGATCGATGTATTGTTGGACAAGGCGCCGCCGGATACAATTGCGATTATTGAGAATACGCTGGCAAATTATCCCGAAGTTAAATATTTCCACAATCTCAAGGTGAGGACATCAGGCGCTGATACATTTATCAAATTTAATATTCATCTGGAACCGGATCTGAGTCTGCGCCAGGTCCATAAGCTTTGTGATGAGATCGAGAAAGAGCTGGGAATCCTGATCACACGAAGTGAAGTTAATATTCACGCAGAGCCCAACGAATAGGGCTATTTCCTTATCTTTGCAAAAATTTAGGTTTCCAATTAGTTTGTCATGAGCGAAAGAAAAGTCAGGGTTCGTTTTGCCCCAAGTCCAACGGGACCACTTCATATCGGTGGGGTCCGTACAGCGTTATTTAATTATTTGTTCGCCAAAAAACATGGCGGCGATTTTCTCCTCCGGATCGAAGACACAGACCAGGCGCGTTATGTCCCCGGTGCAGAGGAGTATATCCAGGAAGCGCTCGAGTGGTGTGGCATCACCATTGATGAGGGTCCTAAACAAGGCGGACCATTTGCCCCTTATCGTCAAAGCGAACGGAAAGAACTTTACCGTAAATATGCGGAACAACTGCTTAATAGTGGTAATGCCTATTATGCATTTGATACCCCGGAGGAACTCGATCTGGCACGCACAAGTGCAGAGGCAAAAGGGGAGACCTTTACCTATAATGCCCTGTCGAGGGGCCAAATGAAGAATTCACTTTCACTTTCTGAGGTGGTGTGGAAAGGGTTGCTATCCTCATCGACTCACTATGTGATTCGTTTTAAAATGCCCGATAATCTGGATGTTACGGAAGTCGACCTGATCAGGGGAAGTGTTACGTTCAATACCGCATTACTCGATGACAAGGTTTTATTTAAGAGCGACGGAATGCCTACCTATCACCTTGCCAATGTCGTTGATGATCATTTGATGGAAATTTCACACGTAATCAGAGGTGAGGAGTGGCTTCCATCAATGCCGTTGCACGTTTTGTTATACCGTGCTTTCGGATGGGAAGAGACCATGCCCCGTTTTACCCACCTCCCGTTAATTTTAAAACCTGAAGGAAAGGGGAAACTCAGCAAACGGGACGGCGATAAACTTGGATTCCCGGTATTTCCCTTGTTGTGGAAAGATAAAGTAACAGGAGAACCATCGCGTGGTTACCGCGAAGATGGTTATTTCCCTGACGCATTTATCAATATGCTTGCATTACTGGGCTGGAATCCGGGTACTGAACAGGAGATCTTTTCGATGGAGGAACTTTGCCAGGCTTTTTCACTTGAAAGGGTCGGAAAGTCAGGAGCGCGTTTCGATCCGGATAAAACGAAATGGTTTAATCACCAGTATTTTATAAAAAAATCGGATCAGGAACTGGGTGAATTATTAATACCTTTTCTAAACCAAAAAGGTGTTACTGCTGACCTGGATATGGCGATCAAAGTTTGCGGCATGGTCAAAGAGCGTTGCAACTTTGTTTCCGAAATCTGGGATCAGAGTTATTTTTTGTTTCAACCTCCCACATCTTACGATGAAAAAATTATAAGTAAACGGTGGAAGGATGGAGTTCCTGAAATTATGGGTGAGATCGCCCGGTTTTTCGAAACCATTGATCAATGGAATGCCCCCGAAATCAAGGAACCCTTTTCGGCTTTTGTGACTGCTAACGGGTGGAATTTTGGCACCGTAATGAACTCACTGCGCCTCTGTCTGGTTGGAGGAAGCTTTGGTCCAGATATCTTCGAAATTTGCGAAATATTAGGCCGGTCACAAACGGTTATACGTATTCAAAAGGCGATAGATACAATTGGTGTTTAATGTGCTAATTTGCCAATGTGGCAATTTGCTAATTTGCCAATAATTTGAATTGACGATTAATAAAAATCCCCAAAAATCAGGAGTTTAGCCTGCGTTTTGGGGTTTTAATTTAACGGATCTTCTGACATTTATGGCGCCAGATAGCTTTATTTTATCGCAGTCAACGCTTCTTCATAACGGCGGCTTACCTCTTTCCAGTTCACAACTTTCCAGAAGGAGTCAACATAATCGGGACGACGGTTCTGGTATTGCAGATAATAAGCATGCTCCCAAACATCCAAAGTAAGGACAGGAATTCCCTTTACCTCCGTTGTACTCATCAGCGGATTATCCTGATTCGGTGTTGCGCTTACCACTAATTTACCTGTTTCATTGACCGAAAGCCAGGCCCAGCCACTTCCGAACTGCTTCTTTCCTGCATTGCCAAATAATTCCTTGAATTTATCCAAACTTCCAAAGGAATCGTTAATAGCGGTAAGGAGATTCCCTTCCGGTGCCTGACCAGTATTCGGAGCCATTATAGTCCAGAATAACAAATGGTTATAAAATCCACCGGCATTATTTTTTAATGGAACAGGGTATTTTTCGATTTCTGCAAAGAGCTGGAACAGTGGTTTGGAACCACTGTTTGCGGTGGCAGACATCTCATTCATGTTCTTGGTATACGCTGCGTGATGCTTTGAATAATGAATCTCCATCGTTTTTGCATCGACAGAAGGCTCCAGGTCAGCATATGCATAGGGCAGCGGATTTTGCTTTGATTGACCGGTCAGCTGATATTCGGCTAACTTCGATATTGCCTGGTTCAGCGATGCGTTACCCGGAACAGACGGCTTTGCACCAAAGGAGAATCTTGAGGAAACAAATAGTGCAATTCCTGAAAGGGAAGCCTTTTTGAAAAAATCGCGACGTGAATTTTGCCTGGTTGTCATAATTGAGATTTATTTTTATGTACTGTTGATAATCAAACAATCAGCAGCAAGAAAAGTTTAAAGATAACTTTTTAAATACCCTGCGATAAGTCCTTGTTCGGATAAACTCTTTTCTATAGTTTTAATCACTCAATTATTGGCACATTCAAACTTCAGTTATTATGTACGGCAAAATTAAGGAACACTTAAAAAACGAGCTTTCACAGATCAGGGAAGCAGGACTATATAAAAGTGAACGGATTATCACTTCTGCACAGGATGCGGTAATCAGGCTCGATTCAGGGAAAGAGGTACTCAACTTTTGTGCAAACAATTACCTGGGTCTTTCCAATCACCCCGAATTGATTGCAGCTGCCAAATCGGCTCTTGATACCCATGGGTTTGGAATGTCCTCCGTAAGGTTTATTTGTGGAACGACTGACCTGCATAAAGAACTTGAAGCTAAGATTGCTGATTTCTTCGGTACAGAAGATTCTATTTTGTATGCTGCCTGTTTTGATGCAAATGGGGGTGTTTTTGAACCCTTGTTTGGGGAGGAGGATGCCATTATATCCGATTCGCTGAATCACGCGTCAATAATTGACGGGGTGCGTCTCTCCAAGGCACGCCGGTTCCGTTATAAAAATGCAGATATGGCAGATCTGGAAGTGCAGTTGCAAAATGCTTCTGATGCAAGATTCCGGATTGTAGTAACCGATGGCGTCTTCTCGATGGACGGGAATGTTGCCCCTGTGGACGAAATTATTCGGTTAGCTCAAAAATACGATGCCCTGGTGATGGTTGATGAGTGTCATTCGGCCGGGGTTGTTGGTGAAACCGGGCGTGGAGTTACTGAAAGGTTTAACGTAAGGGGTAAAGTGGATATTATCACCGGAACCCTTGGAAAAGCGTTTGGCGGTGCTATCGGGGGGTTTACCACGGGTAAAAGAGAGATCATAGAGCTATTGCGTCAGCGCTCACGTCCCTATCTTTTCTCAAATGCAATTCCACCTTCTGTTGTAGGGGCCGGAATCAGGATGTTTGAGATGATGGCTGAAACTTCGGAACTTCAAAACCGTTTGCATCAGAATACAGAATATTTTGTTGCTAAAATCAAGGAGGCCGGTTTCGATATAAAACCCACTAAATCTGCAATTTGCGCAGTAATGCTCTACGATGCAAAATTGTCCCAGGAGTTTGCCACCCGTTTGCTTGAAGAGGGGATCTATGTCATCGGATTTTATTATCCGGTAGTCCCGCAAGGGGAGGCGCGGATCAGAGTTCAACTTTCCGCGGCACATAAGCACGAACATCTGGACCAGGCTATTGCGGCCTTTACCAAAGTGGGAAAAATACTTGGGGTTATCCAATAAACTAAATAATAGTAAAGATAAATTACTCTAATCACTTAGTTAAGGAAAACACAAAAGAGGAGATGTGCGAATCTCCTCTTTTGACCTAATCTTTCAAAACATCACTAACCACATTAAGCATCCTCTCACAGCGCTTATTTAATTGTTCATCATTAGCCACTTGGCAATACTCGATGAAATATCGTTTCCTTTAATATCTTCGACCCATTGATATTTGCCGGTGAGATTAAGTGCATCAAAAAACCAATCCCCATTGTCTGTAACCATAAAATCAAATACTCCATAGGTGAGATTTAATTCAGTCATTAATTGAACAGCCTTTTTTTTAATTGATTCAGGAGGCTGAACATTTCCATAAGAATTTGAATTTATCAACTGACCGGCACCATTGACCTCTCCCCTGATTTTGCCTGCGAAAAATTCCTTTCCTACTACAATGCATCTGACCAGGAATGAAGTGTCAGTCAGCGGACAGTTAACTTCTGAGTGATCGTCCAAATTTGGAGATTCTAACCTTTCGGCACATTTCCCGCCACAACTCTCTGGCAATTTATTTGTACAACCCTGTTCCATCAACTCCAAAAGACGATCTTTTTTCGTTTCAAAAAAACTATGGAGATAATTAATATCGTTGGCGCAGATATAACTGGGCCACTTTAATCCTATATTTTTTGAGATTGCAAATTGAATGGATTGTTTTTCGGAATACAAATCAAGATTAAAATTTAACCATTTGGTAGATTCAAGCGAAGAGTAAAGCCCCTTAAGAGTCTTATTTAAACTTGAATAATTGGTATCATGCGGATCTTTAGTAAAGCAAAATTGTTTGGCCCGGGCCCGGGTGTTCCACACGGTATCAATCTGACGTGTCGAAAAGCATCCGTTTGGACTCTCTACACGAAACGAATTGTCCTCTCTCCGAAATTTTGTATGCCTGGCTGAATCAACATCCAGATTCAGCCTTGAATATTCAGCTGAATTCCTGACCAGGATAGATTCAACCCGGTCGGCATACAAATCATTTTTATCGGTTAATATGAGTATCATTTCTTCGTCTGCAACAACTAAATGAGTAACTTTTTCCTCCCGTAATTCCCAACGGAATCCATTTCTTAATAGGAAAGAATTGCCAATTGTTACTTCACTCCTTAACCATTATTTGCCGTTATCGAAGAATGCTCTGAGTGGGTTGATTAATCTGGTTATTAAACGCATCTCCTTTGTAATAATCTCGGCTGTCCCATCCATTTGCTGGATAAACTTGAGGTTTTCGCGCCGGTAAGAGGAGGACATCCCTTCCGAAAGTGCAATCTCTGCGATATACCCTCTTGAGTCCGGAACAAGGGATATCGACTTGATGGTACCTTTCAGCATCCCGAACTCCATGTATGGAAATCCGCTTAATTTTATATTTACCCGCTGGCCAACCTCCACTTTTCCGAATCCGGAAGGGGGTATAACCGCCTTTGCGATGATTGCTGATGGCTCTACCGGAATCACTGTTGCAATAAGTTCCCCGATTTTGACCTCCTGGTTGATGCTCCAGATCGAGGTAAGCGTTAACTTCCCTTTAATCGGACTGGCAACCAGATATCGTTCTTCCCACTGATGAACTGCATTGTCAAGGTTTTGCCTCGACTCATCAAGCAGCAACCTGAAATCCGACAGCTCCTTTTCATATTGCATTTCTAATTCGACCCGTGTTGACTGCATTTGAAGAATCGAGGACTCCGTTTCGCGCAAAACCGCTTCATATCCAATAAATGCTGATTTTTTGGAAAGATACAGTTGCCTTGATTTATCATATTCTGCCTCACTGGTCGTTCTTTTCAGATAAAGGGAGGAATCACGGACAAAACTTTTCCCCGATAGCACCAGATCATTTCGCTGGATCTCCATCTGCCTCATCAGTGTCTGGTAGTACTCCTGATGCTTGACAATCTGTTTGTCGATTAATGCAATCTTTTGCGGGAGAAAGTTTTGACTGAGAAATTGTTTGAAATTATTCCTGTTTTTCAGAAACGGTCCGTAGGTTGACTGCAGTTCACCCAGTGTAAGGCTTTCGGATAGGTTAATCTCAAATACCTGTTTGTCCCATTCGGCTATGCGGGAACAATCGGCTAACTCCCTTTTGAGGATCAGATAATGGGAAAAATCGGTCGGATTGTTGATCAGGGCAATGTTCCCCTTCTCTTCAATATTCTGACCATCGGATGCAAATAACCGTTCAATCTTTCCCGTTGATTTACTGATTAAGGAAACCGGAGGATTTTTAGTAGTCAAAACCATTGGAGCCTTAATAATCTCGGGGGATTTAAAGTAATAACTCCCAATTACGAGCAGGAGAAAAACAGCAAATATTACCGTCAATCCCCAACGGATTACCTGATTAGGAATCAGAGACATAATATCCTGCACCTCTTCGCTATGATTGGGCAAGTTTGAATTTTCCGGCATGCTGATAATTCTTATTTATTCGTTAATCGCTATAATTCAAGCAGATGAATTGAATTGGCCATCCGCATCTAGTTGCCGAGTTCCAGCTGATCCCTGACAAGATGATAATAGGTCCCTCTCTTTTCCACCAATTCCGCATGAGTCCCCTTTTCGACGATCTCTCCTTGCTCTAAAACTACAATCTGATCGGCATTTTTCACCGTACTCAAACGGTGAGCAACCACCAGCACGGTGCGATCCTTAAAGAATTCGTTGAGGTTTTCCATAATGACCAGCTCGTTTCGGGCATCGAGCGCGTTAGTTGCCTCGTCAAAAAAGAGGTAATCAGGATTTTTATAAACAGATCTTGCGATCAGGATCCGCTGTTTCTGACCCGTACTTAAACCATGCCCTTCGCTCCCGATTCTTGTTGCATATCCCATCGGGAGCTCTTCGATAAATGATTTTATATTGGCCGCTTTTACGGCACTTTCAAGCTTTAAAGGATCCGGGATTTCGTCTCCGATTCCAATATTGCCTGCTACTGAATCGGAAAAAATAAAACCCTCCTGCAATACCACTCCACAGTGTTGACGCCATTTCTGCTGACTAAATCTATCCAGTGAGATCCCACCCAAAACGATGTCCCCTTCAACGGGTTTGTAAAAACCAAGTATCAGTTTAACAAGGGTGCTTTTCCCGCTTCCGCTCGATCCGACAATGGCTGTGATTTTGTTGGCAGGAATCTCAAGATTTATCATTTTCAAAACCTTCGGAGATCCTGGACCCTCATACTGGTAAGTGACGTTTTTCAATACGATCTCTTTCCCCACCGGAATTTCATCTATTTTCACCATACCGGGTTTCTCTTCGTCCTCTTTTTCATTGATCTCACCCAATCGCTCAAGCGAGATCTTTGCATCCTGCGCCGATTGAACAAATCCGATAAATAGCTGGATCGGAGTATTTAACTGACCAATAATGTACTGGACCGCCATCATCATCCCAAGGGTCATATCCCCTGTGACAACTGCCTTTGCGGTCATGAATGAGATGATAATATCTTTGGTCTGATTAATGAACGAGCCCCCAACCAGTTGATTCTGATTGAGCAGGAGTCCCTTTATATTTACTTTGTACAGCTTTGCCTGAATCCGTTCCCATTCCCACCGTTTTTGCTTTTCGCAATTGTTGAGCTTAATATCCGGCATCCCGGTAATCAGCTGAACAATATTGCTCTGATTGGCGGAGGCTTGCTGAAAACGTTTATAGTCCAAAACTCTCCGCTTTTTTAAGAAAAGCAATACCCATCCGATATACAGAATACTCCCGATCATAAAAACCAAAAGGATACCCGGGTGATAAGTCGCCATAATAACCGTGTAAATCACCAGGGTTATGGCTGCAAATAAAATATTGACCAATGAAGTGGTCAGGAAGGTCTGTATCCTGCTGTGATCACCCATTCGCTGCATAATATCCCCAATCATCCGGGAATCAAAAAAAGAGATGGGAAGTCGCATGAGCTTGATCAAAAAGTCAGAAATCAACGAAATACTTACCCGTGTTGTGACATGAAGCATGATCCAGTTTCGGATTAACTCATTGGCAGTCTGACCAAAAGTAAGGACTAACTGCGCGACTAATACCATTCCGATAAAGTTCAGATCGCTGTTCCCGATACCGTAATCGACAATTGATTGGGTCAGAAAGGGGAACAGCATGCTCACAAAACTTCCCGTCAACATCCCAAGAAGGAGCTGGATGATGAATTTCCGATAAGGGCGCAGGTAATTCAGAATATAACTGAATCGGTTTATACTATGGTTTTCAGGCTCTTCATTGTAAAATTCCGCAGTGGGTTCAATCAGTAAGGCAACACCCTCCTTACCTTGCCCGGACCAGAATCTCAAAAATTCAGACTTATTATATTTTAAAAGGCCAAGTGCCGGATCTGCTATGTGGATTACATCCTCCTTTTGTCTGTTTAAAGGCAAGAAGGGGAACGAACTCTTTTTTTTAACGGCAGTTACAACAACAAAATGGTTTTGATTCCAGTGGATGATACAGGGAAACTGAACTTCATCCCTCAATTGTTCCCAGATCAGACGCACTCCCCGGGTTCTGAATCCCAGTTTCTCGGCAGCATCACTCAGACTTAGCATAGATACACCCTCGCGTGTGGCATACGAAAGGTTTCTGAGTTGCTGTAACGAATAACTGCGACCATAGAATTTCGCTATCATCCGTAAACAGGAAGGACCACAATCCATGGCATCAAGTTGCTTGAAGAAAGGAAATTGCATATTACGTCCGGTAATTGGTATTTAATTGAAATTCACTGCTGAAACTTACCTATAAATCGTTGATCAATTTTCGACAAGCCTAAAAAATTGTATTGTAAAAGTACTTTAAATATAGTTTAGTTAGATTGATCATCGGTGGGGTTCAAAATAGCGAAATATTTTGGAATAGTTATTTAATTAAATAAATTTGTATTAAATATTTTTCGGAAATTAGGGTAACAATTTTTCTTCTATTCCTATTAATATTTTATCTAAACATATAATACAATGAAAAACAAATTCTCCTTTTCCTCAAAAAACGACGGCTCAGAAGGCCTGTTTAAGAGTCTAAATAGCATTGAAATGAGTAGTATCAGAGGTGGTAAAGTGATTCCTATTCCGCCGCTTCCTCCAAGTGGTGGTGAAGATATTCCACTTACTGTAAGGCAAGTGGTCCCAGTGTTGATAATCGATATTAAATCTACTTTGCCTGTTGCTTCACCTACCGCGGCTGTAACAATCATTTAATCGCTTATTAACTGAATTTTAGCAAACAGGTTGTCTCTTTTAAAAGAGACGACCTGTTTTTGTTGTGTAAAAATTTCATGTAATATTGTGGATTATTCCACTGATCATATAGATATTCAACTACTTAAATAAGAATTCCACATTCTTTGTGTTTCCTCTTTCCAACTTAGCTAATCCCGTAAAACAGCACCTTAAAAAGCCAATTATGACTGATCATCAAAATTCATGATTGAACAGTCCTAAATTCGTTCTACAAATTATTATCTTGCCGGAGATAAGTATCGGCAAATTTATCTCTGTGAATGATGGTTTTAAAAGTTATCTGGTTGTTTCTTTTTGGTTTTCTGAGTTTGGGATTAACTGCCCAGAAGGCTGAAAACAAGTCTTTTAATTCTGTCATGGCAGATTATTCTGCGTTGGTGAAAGCCGGAAAGTTCAAGGAAGGGCTCAGTTGTTTAAATGCACTTTACAATTCGAAAAACCAATTGTCTCCCAAAGAAAGGCTCGTTTTAAATAACAATCTCGGAATAGCCAACAAAAACCTGGGGCAATACGACATTGCCCTTGGTTATTATAATGCGGCAGAATCAATTTTTTATAAAGACAGCATTCCCGACCACTCATCATTAGTTGGTATTTATGGGAATATAGCGAATATCTACTCCATTAAGGGGGATTTCAAAAAGGCGCTTGACTACTGCGAAAAAGCTATCCGGTCCGTTTCGGACGGAAGTGGGGGTGAGCTTCAAAATCAAAAGTCCAAATCTGCAATAAATCTTATTGCAGGAAATATCTATTACCTGTTGAATAATTACACTCAGGCCTTATCTGCATTTAAAACGAGTCTATTCTTAAAAGAAAAGTATAACTTGCCCGGTAAAGATTTGTTATATAAGCAATTGGCAAATACGTATGCTAGAATTGGGGATAATACGACTGCTGAAAAATACTTCAATTTAAGTATAAAGCAATCAATGGCCGAAAATAAGAATTATGGAATTGATCTGGTTAATATTTATCTTGAGTACGGTCACTTCCTTTTATCGGTACAGGAGAATGCGAAAGCATTGATTCCTATTGAAAAGGCATTGAATATAAGTGTTGCAAATATTGGAGAGAAGAACCAGGTGACTTCAAATTGCTACCAATTGATGGGCGATTATTACCGGATAATGCAGGATTATTCAAAAGCATTAATTTTTTATCAAAAGACGTTAATTTCCGGATCAAAAGATTTTAATGATCCCAATATTGAGGCTAACCCTTCGATGACGGAAATTATTGTTAACTTGTGGCTTTTGAGGGTATTACAGGGAAAGGCTGATGCGTTGGCGGTGCTTGCCGGGAAAGAGCGGGATATAAACAAAAAGATCAACGATCTTAATTTAAGTTTGGTCACCATCAATCTTGCAATGGAGATGACCAATAAAATACGGTTTGATTATCAGGATGAAGAGACCCGTTTGATATTTAATGTGAAGCAGAAGAATGTATTTGTCGGGTCAGTTGAAACGGCGTTAAAATTGTATGATCTAACCGGCGAAAAAAGGTTCCTCTATCAGGCTTATCAAAATGCTCAAAAATCGAAAGCCAATGAGCTCAAGTATGAAATAGCGCGGAATAAGTCATTCTCCAATAAGGAAATACCCGATTCATTGAGGAATAAAGAGAAGGAAATTCAGAGTAGTATTAAAGCATTCAGCAGTTTTATCCGGACCGAATTGGCATTAACTACTCCGGATACGGTTAAACTGGCGTATTGGAAGGATCAGCAATTTATTTTGAACAGAGCCCTGGAGAAAAATAGTGAAGCCATTGAGCATAATTTCCCCCGGTTTACCGATAAATTGAAGAAAGGAAATATTGTTGCAATTGAAACAGTCCAGTCTAACCTAAAGCCGGATAACAGTTTAATCGAATATGTGTTCTCGGAGGAGAATGAATATGGCGAAAGGAAGCTGTTTGAATTTGTGATCACTCCAACTAATTTAGTTTGTCATACTGAATTAATCGACAGTACTTTATCCGCTGATTTATCCGGACTCAAGCAGCAGTTGGCGGACCAGGTATCCGAAAGTTATGGAGTTGATAATTATAACCTGATGAATCAGCGGCTTTTTAAGGCTTACTCAGTTCTGATCCACCCCATTGAAAAGTATTTTGCCGGAAACCAGCTTGTTATTATCCCTGATGATGAACTATCTTATTTACCATTTGATGCTTTTTTAACAAGCTGGACCAGAAAAGCGATGATTAATTATGCTGAATTGCCTTATTTGATTCGTGATTACTCCATTTCCTATGCATATACCACCAATACACTGTGGAACAATCAGCAAAAGGCAGAATACTGGCCCAAGGTTATCGGGTTTGCCCCGGACTATTCAAACAATATGCAGGCAGGTGGTATTGGATATAATTCGATAAAGAACAAGAAAGAGATCGCAAGTATTTTAAGTAATTTTGATGGCACTGTTATCAGGGCTGAGGAGGCAACCATTTCCAACTTTAGTGCAATGGCGAATCGCGGGGCTGTTCTTCATCTGGCCATGCACGCTGAACTGGACACCACCCTTGAGGGATCTTCGAGTTTAATCTTTACACCTTCAATAAATAGCCATGGTAATTTCCGGCTATATAATTACGAGGTCGCGCAGATGAACATTCATTCTCCAATGGTAGTTTTGAGCGCATGTAATACGGGGAACGGAAAACTGTATAGTGGTGAGGGGCTAATGAGCCTTTCACGAAGTTTTATTCTCGCGGGGGTACCTTCGGTGGTTGAAACACTTTGGCCTGTCGAAGATATTGCAGGGTCTAAAATAATGGGAAATTTTTACAAGTATCTTTCTGAGGGAAAGCCAAAGAATACCGCTATGAGATTGGCTAAGATAGATTACATCAACCAGACATCCCCTTCATTTGTGAATCCGAAATTCTGGGCGGCCTATACCTTAATGGGTGATGTTTCTGCCATAAAAAAATTCTGGTGGAAAGAGCCATGGTTTCTTCTTGCCATGGCTATTTCCATTTCAGTTCTTGCCGCACTAACCCTTTTTTACTGGTTAAGGTTTTTAAGAATTAACTGAGCTTTTTTCTTGTAAATACCCTCTGTTTGAGAAAGCGATGCCAGTAAAGGACGTGCTTTTGATACTTCATTGGTCTTGATATAACACAATCCTAAATACCATTGTGCCTCAGGGACAAATTGCTCCTCACGTGAGAGAAGGTCTGTAAAGGTGGTTATCGCAGCTGAATATTTATTCAATTCCATTTGATTGAGTCCTGAGAATAGTAAAACCTCCGGTAAATTTTTATTCATCTTACGCAAATTCCCAAAAACGAGTTCAGCTTTTCCATAATCTTTGGATAGATACAAATCAACTCCTTGCTGTAACCTGTTGTTCACATCGTCCATACTTCCTCTTAACTGAAAGGAATTGGTTTCCAGAGGCTCGTAATAACTTTTATATAAGGATTCCCCCGAATAGGTCGGAGTAAGCGCTTTGAACAATAAAAGTGAAAGGACAAATACCGCAGCAGCTAACTGGAAAACCAGCTTCCGGGATATACGGCGCCCTGTTGAAGCTGCAGGCATCTGAATAGTAGGTTCACTGAACGATTCAGATGTTCTGACATATTCTGCAATGCGTTGAGCATCACGATCTTCATGTAACAGATGCTTACGCTGCAGAAAATTTTTGACCCAGGTCTCAGAAATATCGTCAATTCCGGCAAGTACCATTTCAACTTCAGCTTTCGCAATCCGTTTCCGAATTTCAACCTCTGTTTCGACTTCGAAAATACTGATGGGATTATTGTAATTTCTAATCCGACCCTTGTCAAGGTAATTATCAATATCTTGTTGTGCCAGAATCTCCGCTTTAATTAAATTGGGATCACTCTCTATCCCTTCTAAAAACAAGCTCTCTTTCATAATCTTATCAAGTTTTTCCTGAAATACAAACTCTTTTCTCAAATCTGTATTCGTGAAAAAATCACGATTAAATGCCTCTCTTTCAGAAATACCCATCTCTCCTGACTGGTACTTAAGAATAAGATCACTATAATTATTCATAACATTTGTTAATTGGTTGTTTAATATTTAGGTTTTGCTCTAACTCTTTATAATCCTGATGACTAATGATTCGGTTTTTTAACTCTTTCATACATTCACTTTTCTTTTTTCGAACATAGCCATACGTGTACCCCAATTTCTTGGCTATCTCGGACGGAGAAATCTCCATCCAGTACATTTTCAGAATCTTTTGAGAAACTTCGTCCATCCCATCAAAACATTGCCTGAAAATATTTTCATAAAAAACGCGATCTACCGATTCTGTGAAATCATTTTCCGCATGACCGAAGGAACGTCGTATTTCGTAATTCTTTGCCGCCTTTTGTTTGTCCAGCGCCATTAGCCATAAATTTTTGCAAATGGCAAACAAATAGGTTGTTAATGTACCGTGAAGTACTAAATCGTTATTGTAGATTTTTTCAATGATAATATACAAAGCATCCTGAAAAATATCTTTAGCATCTTCATCATTCCCATTATTTTTAGATATAAAATACCTGATAACAGGAAGAAAATCCTTCACTAAAAATTTTACCGCAAAAGATTCTCCAGACTTTAATCCTTGAATAATTTCCTGATCGGTATACTTTTTCATTTTCAACAATATGTTCAAAGGTTTTGCAATATCGGCAATCTGTGCATATTGATCTTTTAAAGAATAGAACTAATAATTTTAAAAGATATTCTGCATCAAATATTCTGTAAATATAGGCAAAACTTTAAAATCTGTTTAAAAATTCTACTGTCGGAATTAAGCTTATTCAAGACCTCCCAAATATTAAAAATTAAGCAATCCCGCACGACCAGAAATTCAGTTAAGGTGTCAAAGAACAAACCAAAAGAATTTAAGATGCGAACGGTATGTTTATATTAACGCAATTTCTTTCATTCAGATCACAATAACATAACGTTCATTTTAAACCTTTCTGATTCTTAGTTAAAATCAGGTTGAAATTGTTACCTGATTTTGGCATTTATTTTCAAATAAAATGATCATTTGAACAAAAAATGATAAATCGTTGCTCAATTGGTAATTTTTGTTTTTCTTTGCGCAAGACAAATCGTGAAGATGAAAATATTTAAATCAATATGGCTTTGGTGGGGCAACACTTTCCTCTGTTAGAGGTGAAGCCATATTGTATTTTTTAAAATATAAATCCGGCTTACCTTTTACAGGTAGGCCGGATTTTTTATTTTCACCAAAATCTGATTACCAATTAATTTGAAAACAAAAGAAGCAATGAAACTTATTTCTACAAATAACTGGTCCTGGCGTTGGCAGGATTACTCTTTACAAACGTGAATGGATAACCTTCTTGTGCCCCAGGGCTGAGATTAACGGTTTATCGGATCACGATAAACCGTTTTTATTTATAACATATTCAACATAAAACAGAACCATGAGAAAGTACAATTTTAAAACCACCGTAAGGGAGATCCTTGCTGATACAGTTACTCCAGTAAGTGTTTACCTCAAAATGAGGGATATTTTTCCGAATGCCCTGCTTCTTGAAAGCTCCGATCATCATAGCCTTGAAAACAGCTACTCGTTTATTTGCCTTAAACCGGAAGCTTCGATTGAGGTGGCGCAGTTTGATACGGTGCGCCGATATCCTGACGGGAAAACCGAAAGTGGTAAAATTGAGCGGGCAGGTCAGCTTGCTGAAGAAATGGAAGCATTTTTTGATTGCTTTAAGTCAGACAATACGATACCCGGAATTCCTGCCAACGGATTTTTTGGTTACGTCAGTTACGATGGTGTTCAGTATTTTGAAACCATTAAATTCAATCACCCTGTAAAGCCGGCATACGAAATTCCGGAAGTTCACTACGCCTTTTATCACTATATCATTGCCATCAATCATTATCAGAACCGGATTCAATTGATAGAGAACCTTTTCGAAGGTGAGACCTCTTCGTTGAAGCAGATTGAGGATCTGCTGACAAGCCGCAATTTTGCTACCTTCTCCTTTGAAACCGTGAACGGTGAAAGTTCAAACATAACCGACGAAGCGTTTAAGGCAATGGTCACCAGGGGTAAGGAGCACTGCTTCAGGGGAGATGTCTTCCAGATTGTTTTATCGAGGCAGTATTCCCAACAGTTTCTGGGTGATGATTTCAATGTCTATCGTGCGCTTCGTTCCATCAATCCTTCTCCGTATCTGTTTTATTTCGATTACGGGAATTACAAGATATTCGGTTCCTCGCCAGAGGCACAACTTCAGATCAATCAGCGGAAAGTGTCAATCAATCCCATTGCAGGGACCTTTCGGAGAACCGGAAATGATGAACATGACCGTTTGCTCGCAGAAAAGCTTTCGAAAGATCCCAAGGAGAACGCTGAACATGTTATGCTTGTTGATCTGGCCCGCAATGATCTGAGCCGTAATGCAACCGATGTTAAGGTAGAGCTTTTCCGTGAAGTGCAGTTTTATTCCCACGTGATACACCTTGTCTCAAAAGTGACCGGAAAACTTCCTGAAGGGGCTAATCCCGTTCGCGTAATGGGTGATTCATTCCCCGCTGGGACGCTATCGGGAGCCCCCAAGTTTAAGGCCATGGAACTGATTGACAAGTATGAAAACCAGAATCGCGGATTTTATGGGGGATGTATTGGCTTCATTGGCTTTGATAATGGATTTAACCACGCAATCATGATCCGGTCGTTCCTTAGTAAAAACAACACACTTTTCTATCAGGCAGGAGCAGGGATTGTGGCGGCTTCTGATGAAGAGAGCGAATTACAGGAAGTTGAAAATAAGCTTGCCGCCCTGAAAAAGGCGGTCATCATGGCCACTGAAATCAAGTAAAGGGATCGGAATTTAAATCACACAAAAAATCACACAAAAAATGAAAATATTAGTAATAGACAATTATGATTCATTTACCTATAATCTGGTTCATGCTTTAAAAAAGTTTGACGGGGTGACAGTTGATGTCAGGCGGAATGATGAGGTGGCTGAAAATGAGCCCGATTTGTATGACAAGATCGTTTTTTCACCCGGTCCGGGACTTCCTGAGGAGGCTGGTTCGATGCCTGCAATCATTCGCAATTATGCAGGGAAGAAACCTATGTTGGGCGTTTGTCTGGGTCATCAGGCGATCGGGGAGTCTTTTGGGGGGACCTTGCAGAATATGAATGATGTCCTGCACGGAATTGCAACGCCAATAACCGTTGTTGCCAACTCTTATCTTTTTGATCAGATGCCGGAAATTTTTGATGCAGGGCGTTATCATTCCTGGATCGTCGAAAGGGAATCTCTCCCTGCTGTTCTCGAGATTACAAGTTTAGACCAGGAAGGGAGAATTATGTCATTTCAGCACAGGGATTATGATATCCAGGGTGTTCAGTTTCATCCCGAATCGATCCTGACGCCCATTGGTGAAAAAATTCTCGAAAACTGGGTGAGACATTAATAACCACTTTTCCTACCCAATTTCAACTTAATTTCTATCATATTTCCATATATTTCAAATTCTTAAAACCATGAGAGAGATTCTAAATTACCTTTTTGAATTTAAAAGGTTAACCATACAGGAGGCTGAAGAGATTCTTACTGAAATTACCAGTGGAAAGCACTCCGACGCTGAAATATCAGCTTTTATTACCGTATTCAATATGAGGACAATCAGTATTGAAGAGCTTGCAGGTTTCCGTAATGCGTTGTTAAAGACTTGCCTCCCTATCGATTTATCGGGTTATAACACGATCGATTTATGCGGAACAGGCGGGGATGGCAAAGATACATTCAATATCTCAACGTTGTCGGCCTTCGTGGTTGCCGGTGCAGGAGCTTTGGTTGCCAAACATGGCAATTATGCCGCCTCATCCGGTTGCGGTTCTTCAAACGTTATGGAGTATCTTGGCTATAAATTCTCGAATAATCATGAACGTTTACGCAATGAGCTGGATGAATGCGGAATAACCTTTTTGCACGCTCCACTGTTCAATCCGGCGATGAAGAATGTGGCCCCCGTACGTCGCGCACTTCGGCTAAAAACCTTTTTTAATATGCTTGGCCCGCTTGTGAATCCGGGCAGACCACAAAATCAGATTGTTGGTGTATATAGCCTCGAGCTGGCCCGCATGTATAATTATCTCTACCAAAAGAGCGATATCAATTACGCAATTATCCATAGTCTTGACGGGTATGACGAGATCTCACTCACGGGTGATTTTAAAATGCTTACCAACAGATCGGATAAGATGATTTCTCCCGCTTCACTGGGGATGGAGGTTGTAAAAGCTGAAGAGCTGGCAGGGACGGGCGACGTTCAGGGAACGGCTGCCATTTTTGCAAATGTGCTGCATGGGAGGGGAACGACACCCCAAAATTCGGTAGTTATAGCCAATGCGGCTATGGCGATCTCCACGTATTTTCCGGAAAAGGGGATGGAACAGTGCCTCGAGGAGGCAAAATCATCCCTCATCGGAGGAAAGGCACTTAAAGTTTTCAATAAGCTAATTGACAGACAATGAGTACAATATTGGACCACATCGTAGACAACAGGCGGGAAGAAGTTCAAAAACAAAAAAAGTTGATTTCCCGGTCAGAACTGGAATCCAGGATTGATTTTAATTCGATGCGAAATTCCTTGTCTGCACGATTACTGACACCCGGAAGTAGTGGCATCATTGCAGAATTTAAAAGAAGATCCCCTTCCAAAGGGATCATTAACGATAAGGTTCTCCCTAAAATCGTTACCAAAGGGTATGCAGATGCAGGTGCTTCGGGTTTATCCGTACTTACCGACACTCGTTACTTTGGCGGCTCTACGGCCGATTTTATTGCTGCCCGGAATGCCAATCCCCTTATCCCGTTACTTCGGAAAGATTTCATGGTTGATGAATACCAGTTATTTGAATCGAGGTTTTTGAATGCAGATGTCATATTATTGATTGCAGCTGTATTGGATAAAGGGGAGATCTCCCGATTTACAACGATTGCACATGAGCTTGGAATGGAGGTATTACTTGAACTGCATGACGCGAGTGAAATTGAGAAAATAGATAACAAGGTGGATATGATCGGTATAAACAACCGTAATCTGAAGGATTTTAAAGTTGATATGGATCGGTCGCTGCGCCTATTGGACCAGCTTCCCGCTGATGCGGTTAAAATTTCTGAAAGCGGCCTGAGTGATCCTGCAACTGTAGATTTTTTGCGAACCCGAGGTTTTAATGGATTCCTGATGGGGGAAAATTTTATGAAAACAGAAAATCCCGCAGTTACTTGTGCTAATTTTATCTCAGCATTAAACTATTAAAATAATCAGGAATCAGATGGCCATAAAGATAAAAGTCTGTGGAATGCGCGAGCTCTCCAACATCGGGGAGTTAGTGAAGCTAAATCCTGATTATATCGGTTTTATCTTTTATCCAAAATCAAAACGGTATATCGGAGCGGGCATTTCGGATGAGATTCTGAAACTTATTCCGGAATCTGTCCAGAAGACCGGGGTTTTTGTGGATGAACCAATCGACAGCGTGATTGAAAAATTCATTGGCAGTAAACTGGATATTGTCCAGTTGCATGGCGGAGAACCTGCTGATTATTGTCAACGGCTAAAAGATCTGAAAATACCTGTAATAAAGGTTTTTAGTATTTCGTCTGATTTCAATTTTGAAACTATTGCACCTTATGATTCGTGTTGCGATAATTATCTTTTTGATACGGCAAGTGAGCTTCGGGGTGGCACAGGGATAAAATTTAACTGGGAAATTCTCAGTCAATATAAAGGGAGCAAACCTTTTTTCCTGAGCGGCGGAATTCAACCATCAGATATTGAGGCTATTAAAAATTTAAAAATACCTAATTTGTATGCAATTGACCTAAACAGCGGATTTGAGACAGCACCGGGTTTAAAAGATATTTCGAAACTACAAGAATTTATTGAGGCTGTTAGGATGTAGGCGATTAGGCTGCAGGCTTTTAGGGTTATAGGCTATTAGGCTGTAGGTGTTTATAAGAATTTTATTTATTCACTTAAAGGACATTTTAAAGAAGATTTTAAAGGGGGAGAGGACCATAAGCCATTAAATAATTGATCCAAAATATAAATTAAAAAAAAACAATATAATGAGTTATCAATCAGACAATAAAGGTTATTATGGCACATTTGGGGGAGCATTTATTCCTGAAATGATGTATCAGAATATCAATCAGTTGCAGAACTGTTATCTGGAAATTATCGAAAGTGATTCATTCAAGCAGGAATTCAAACAGCTGCTTGAAGACTATGCCGGAAGGCCTTCACCGCTCTATTATTCTGACCGGTTATCCGAACATTATAACACCCATATCTATCTTAAACGGGAAGACCTGAATCACACCGGTTCTCATAAAATCAACAATACAATCGGCCAGATTCTGCTGGCCAAAAGATTGGGAAAAACACGGATAATTGCAGAGACCGGAGCTGGCCAGCATGGTGTGGCTACTGCAACCGTCTGTGCCAGGGAGGGTCTGGAGTGTATTGTGTATATGGGTGCGGTTGATGTGGCCCGCCAGTCGCCCAATGTGGAGAAGATGAAGATGCTGGGAGCTGAGGTCCGGCCAGTTCAGAGTGGAAGCAAAACGCTTAAAGATGCTACCAATGAGGCGATCCGCGACTGGATCAATAATCCTGTCGATACCCATTACATTATCGGTTCTGTAGTTGGTCCTCACCCCTATCCTGATATGGTAGCGAGGTTCCAGTCTGTAATAAGTGAAGAGATCAGGGTGCAACTTAAGCGGAAGACCGGACGTGAAACTCCCGATTATGTGATTGCCTGCGTAGGAGGTGGAAGTAATGCCGCGGGTGCTTTTTACCATTTTCTGGATAATCCCGAGGTTCAACTGATTGCTGTTGAGGCGGCCGGATTGGGGGTTGACTCAGGGGAGTCGGCAGCAACGACACAACTTGGTCGTCCCGGTGTACTTCACGGAAGCCGTAGTCTGCTGATGCAAACTGAGGATGGCCAGGTCACTGAGCCTTATTCAATTTCTGCAGGTCTTGATTATCCCGGAATTGGACCAATGCACGCCAATCTTTTTGAGACAAAAAGGGCCCGTTTCCTGAGTGCTACCGATGAGCAGGCGCTAAAGGCGGCCTTATACCTCTCCCAAAAAGAGGGGATCATCCCGGCGCTCGAATCTGCCCATGCCCTGGCTGCGCTTGAAATGATCGATTTCAAACCCGATGAGATTGTTGTTGTGAATGTTTCAGGGCGCGGAGATAAGGATATGGAGTCCTTCCTGAAGTATTATCAATCTGTTAAATGAATTCATCAATTTGCCCCAACAGGCTTGTTTAAAAATAATTATCATGGAAAATCGCATCACATCACTCTTTAACCGGAAGGATAAAAATATAATTTCTATTTATTTCACAGCGGGATATCCCAACCTTTTAGATACAGTTACGATTATCTCTGAGCTTGAGAAAAATGGGGCTGATCTGATCGAAATCGGAATCCCCTTTTCCGATCCGGTGGCTGACGGTCTGGTTATCCAGCAAAGTTCGGAAATTGCTCTCAGGAACGGGATGACCATTCATTTATTATTTGAACAGTTGAAGGAGATCCGCAAAAGCGTTTCCATTCCGCTCATTCTGATGGGATATCTAAACCCGGTAATGCAATACGGGATCGAAGATTTTTGTAAAAAGTGCAGAGAAACTGGCATTGATGGTACCATCATTCCGGATCTTCCACTGGAGGTTTATGAAGAGGAATACAAAGCTATTTTTGAAAGGAATTCGTTGAGCAATATCTTTTTGATCACCCCCCAAACTCCTGAAGAACGGATCCGGAAAATTGACAGACTCTCCACGGGGTTTATTTATATGGTCTCTTCCTCTTCGACTACCGGTGTTAAAGGGGGAGTTGATGACGAACAAATTTCCTACTTCGAGCGAATCTCCGGAATGAATCTAAATTCGAAGCGGTTAATTGGATTTGGAATCTCGGATAAGGGGAGTTTTGAACGTGCCTCGAACTACGCCAATGGAGCTATTATTGGAAGTGCTTTTATAAAGGCGTTGGCCGGAGATTCTACTACAGCTTCGAAAGTAACTGCATTTATGCAAAAGTTTTTCTGAAAGAGTGTTAATATGATGTTTTGTCACCATGTAGTTTTATAAATAAAGCTACATTTGCCGCAAATTTGAAATTAGATGAAAAACAGTTTCTTAGCACTTCTTGCTGGTGTACTTTTTGTAAGCCT
Organism: uncultured Bacteroidia bacterium; assembly: GCA_903904515.1. Lineage (GTDB taxonomy): Bacteria > Bacteroidota > Bacteroidia > Bacteroidales > Prolixibacteraceae > JAAFHB01. The sequence continues at coordinate 11,843 of CAIVCR010000039.1, read as the reverse complement.
TAATGTTAAAGCCGATGAAGGGATGTGGCTTCCTTCACTCGTTGGAAAGTTGAACATCCAAAAGATGACTTCATTAGGATGTAAGCTTACCGCGGAACAGATTTACAGTATCAATAATTCGAGTCTCAAGGATGCGGTAGTTGCGCTTGACAGGGGTTCGTGTACTGCCGAAATCGTTTCAGCCGACGGATTACTGCTGACCAATCATCATTGCGGATTTGGTGAAATACAAGCACATAGCTCGGTTGATCATGATTATCTCAGAGATGGTTTCTGGGCCATGAAACGCGAAGATGAGCTTTCAAACCCTGGCAAAACGGTAACTTTTCTTATTTCCATGGAAGATGTAACCGATCAGGTATTGAAAAATGTAACTGATGATATGGATGATATGACCCGTTCATCAAAAGTGCATGAAGCTGCTGCAAAAATAGAAAAGGAGGCAAAAGGAGAAAACGGTTACGAAGTACGCGTAAGAAGTCTTTTTGAATCTAACAGGTACTTTCTCTTTGTTTCACAGACATTTAAAGATATCCGCCTGGTTGGTACACCCCCGCAGTCAATCGGAAAATTTGGGGGCGAGGCCGATAACTGGATGTGGCCCCGTCATACCGGAGATTTTTCGATGTTCAGGGTTTATTGTGCCCCTGATGGCAAACCTGCTGAATAGTCCAAAGAAAATGTTCCTTATCACCCGAAACACTTTTTGCCGATCTCGATTAAGGGGATTGAAAAGAATGATTTTACCATGGTGATGGGTTACCCCGGGACAACTACACGTTACAGGAGTTCCAATGAGGTAAAATATACCATGGAGGTTGTAAATGAGGTGCGAATTACCTCCAGAGAGGCTAAGCTGAGCATTATCAGAGATTTTATGGCTACCAGTCAGAAGGCACGAATTCAATATGCTTCAAAATTTGCGCGTAGCTCTAACTATTATAAATATTCAATCGGACAAAATAAGGGGCTCGATGCTCTCAATGTAATTGCTAAAAAGCAAGCCATTGAAAATGATTTCATCAAATGGGTAAACGAAAATCCGGAACGAAATGCCAAATATGGTCATGCACTTGACTCAATAAATGAGGCATTTAAAAGCAGGGATGAAAAGATTGCCCTGGAATATGCACGTGAAGCCTTACTAAGAGGGGCTGAAATCTTTTCGTTTGCGGCTAAGGCATCTTCACTTAACGAAGCTTTAAAAGGGACTGATAAAGACAAAATTAGTGCTGCGGCATCCGAAATGAGAAGCTCTCTGGATGAATACTTTAAGGATTATGATGCTGGCACCGATCAAAAGATCGTGGGTGCATTACTGAAAATGTACTCACAGAAAGTCATTCCCAAATATATCCCCGGATTTTTTGGCGAAATTGAATCAAAGTTTAAGGGTGATTTTGATGCTTATTCGAAAAAATTATTTGCCAAAACGGTCTTTGCAGATCAGGCGAAACTGGAATCATTTTTGAAGAATCCAAGTGCCAGAGTTCTGCAAAAGGATATGGCATTTGTGGCGATGCGCTCTATGTTTGAGACGATGAGTACCATTTCGCACGATTTAAGTAAAACTACAGCGAGGCTGGATAAAGCCAGACGGTTGTTTGTTGCAGGACTGAATGAGATGAACAAGGATAAATCTGTTTATCCGGATGCCAATTCAACGATGAGGCTCACTTACGGTATTGTTGACGGTTATGTCCCTCATGATGCGGCTTATTACAATTATTTCACTACGCTGAAGGGTTACGAGGAGAAAGGGATTCTTGGAGATGTAGACTTCGATTTTCCTCAAAAACTTGTTGATATGAACCACACCAAAGATTTTGGGCCCTATGCCGATAAGGATGGCTCATTACACACCTGTTTCACCTCGAACAACGATATTACCGGTGGAAATTCAGGAAGCCCCGTAATCAATGGAAACGGAGAACTCGTTGGGATTGCCTTCGATGGGAATTGGGAAGCCATGAGTGGCGATATTGCCTTCGAACCTGAATTACAGAAATGTATTAATGTGGATATCCGGTTTGTCTTATGGACTATCGATAAGTTTTCCGGGGCAGGCCATTTGGTGAATGAGATGAAACTAATCCGATAGTCGGATACGTGAATTGAAATTTTCCGCAAAATTATGGGGCAACAGGAGATTCCCGAAATTGTTATCTATACAGATGGGGCTGCCAGAGGAAATCCGGGTCCTGGTGGTTATGGTGTTGTCCTATTGTCGGGTTCTCATCGCAAGGAGCTCTCTGAGGGTTACCGATTAACAACAAATAACCGGATGGAGTTGATGGCAGCCATTGCAGGTCTGGAGGCACTCAAGGTGAATCCATGCCAGGTTACGATCTATACTGACTCAAAATATGTTGCAGATTCAGTGACCAAGGGATGGCTTTTTAATTGGGTAAAGATCAGATTTAAGGGGAAGAAAAACAGCGACCTGTGGATAAGGTTTTTAGAAGTTTATAAAAGGCATAATGTGAAATTTATCTGGGTTAAGGGTCATGCCAGTATTCCGGAAAATGAACGATGTGATCAATTGGCAGTTGCCGCTTCTTTTTTACCAGGTTTGCCGGAAGATTCAGGATATCAGCCTGATAAATATTAATGTGCTGAGTTTTATTTATTTCATGAAATGAAATACCTTTGTCAGGCAAAATCGATAAAAAATGAGGTGGCTTTATAACTTAGGAATATTCGGATATTACCTGTTGGTTAGGGTCGTTTCGGTAAGAAACGAAAAAGCCCGGAAATGGCTTGAAGGTCGAAAAGATATCTTCAAGCGGTTGCGCGAAACGATAAAGCCCGGTGAACCTATTTTGTGGTTTCATGCCTCTTCATTGGGAGAATTTGAGCAAGGCCGGCCGGTTATAGAATCGATTAGAAGCCACTGGCCCGAATATAAAATCCTCCTCACGTTTTTCTCTCCATCGGGTTATGAATTGAGAAAAAACTACCCCTATGCCGATTATGTCTTTTACCTCCCTCTTGACACACGGAAAAATGCGATTGAGTTTATTGATATTGTCCGGCCTGCCAAGGTATTTTTTATAAAATACGAGTTTTGGTATAATTTTTTAACTCAGTTGAAGGAGGAGGGGATACCGACCTATATTTTTTCTGCGCTTTTCCGTCCATCACAGATTTTTTTTAAGCCTTGGGGGAAGTGGTATCTTAAAGCTATTGCCTCCTATGAGCACATCTTTGTTCAAAACAGGGAGTCATTTGATATTCTTCATCAATACGGATTTAAAAATGTATCGATATCGGGGGATACCCGGCTTGACCGCGTCGGTCAAATAGCGGATGCTGCTCCCAGACTTGAAAAACTCGAATTTTTTTGTGATGGTCAGAAGGCGATTATTGCCGGGAGCACCTGGAAAGAGGATGAAGATCTCTTTATCCCTTATGTCAATAAGAGTCCTGCGGGTTTAAAATTCGTAATTGCACCTCATGAAGTGACTCCCCAGACACTCGAACGGATTTGTAATGCCCTGGAAAAGCCGTATGCACTCTATTCTACCGCCTCACAGGAGTCATTATCAAAGGTTGATATCCTGATTGCCGATGGCTATGGATATCTTAATTCAATTTACCGCTACGGAATGCTGGCTTATGTTGGCGGGGGTTTTAATTCAGGTATTCACAGTATTCTTGAACCTGCAGTGTTTGGTTTACCGGTGCTCTTTGGCCCCGATTACCATAAATTCCAGGAGGCCTTTGATATGCTTAGCCTCGGAGCCGCCTGTTGCATTAATGATAGTGTTGAGCTTGAGGCCGAGCTTGAGAATTTTCGGTTAAATCCCGATAAGCTCCTTACCGCTTCAAATATTGCCCGCAGCTATGTAAACAGAAATCGGGGTGCTTCACAAGAGATCGTCCAATATCTGTTTCATCCGTAATTAGCACTTTGGGAGGCCCTGTATTAAGATCACTTTCGATCTTAAAATTTTAGCGTTGGATTACATAATTTTCACGGCATTTACCTCAAAAATCTTCCGGGAAGTTATTAACAAGTCGTCGGACTACCCCTTTCGGCACTCTTTTAAAATTATTTTTCCTCAAAGTGTATCTGATTTAAAATCTGACTATTCAGCAAATAAAATTATTTTAAAATTATTTTTATTGCAAACAATTTGCATTTATTAAAAATGCAAATAACACAATATCAAATAACTAACATAATAAAGTTGATAACTTTTAAATTTCTGTAATAAAAATGTAACCAGAAATAGTGTTACTACGTTATATTGCAACCATAGAATCTGCGTTCATAAGCAGATAATAAACTCAATAATATCAACCTAATAATAGAATCTATGGAATTAAAAGAGATCACCCCGCAGCAAAAAGATGATGTTCCCACAACCTATACTCCGGATCAGGCATTTGTGGCATCTGTCAAATATTTTAAGGGTGACGATCTTGCCGCCCGCGTATGGGTGAATAAGTACGCGCTAAAGGATTCGTATGGGAATATTTTTGAGTTGACCCCGGATGACCTTCATCGCCGGTTAGCGAAAGAAATTGCCAGGGTAGAGAAGATGTATCCAAATCCGCTGTCGGAAGATGAGTTATTTGAACTTTTCAGAGATTTTAAATATATCGTACCGCAGGGTGGGCCTATGACCGGAATTGGCAACGAATTTCAGGTTGGTTCCTTATCCAATTGCTTTGTTGTCGGCAATGGTGCTGATTCGTATGGAGGGATTATCATGATTGACCAGGAACAGGTGCAATTGATGAAAAGGCGCGGTGGTGTCGGACACGATTTATCGCACATCCGTCCGAAAGGATCTCCGGTGAAAAATTCGGCACTGACTTCAACCGGGATTGTTCCGTTTATGGAGCGATTTTCCAATTCCACCCGGGAAGTGGCGCAGGACGGCAGGCGCGGAGCTTTGATGCTTTCGGTCTCGATCAGGCACCCCGATTCTGAAGACTTTATTGATGCAAAAATGGATGAAGGGAAAGTTACCGGAGCCAATGTATCTGTAAAGATTGACGATGAATTTATGCAGGCTGTTCGCGACAAGACGACTTACCATCAGAAATATCCGATCGAGAGCCAGAATCCTACTTATACCAAGGATATTGATGCAGCTGGTTTATGGGAGAAGATCGTCTTTAACGCATGGAAATCGGCCGAGCCGGGAATCTTATTCTGGGATACAATTATTAAGGAATCTGTTCCTGACTGTTATGCCGATCTTGGTTATAAAACAGTTTCGACGAATCCCTGTGGCGAGATCCCCCTTTGCCCTTACGATAGTTGCCGGTTAATTGCACTGAATTTGTATTCGTATGTTGATGAGCCGTTCACAAGCAATGCGAAATTTGATTTCGATTTATTCCGTAAACATATCCGTCAGACTCAGCAAATCATGGACGATATCATCGACCTTGAGCTTGAAAAAATCGATGCAATTTATAATAAGATTATCGCCGATCCTGAAGATGCCGAAATTAAGAGAGTTGAAATCAACCTCTGGGAGAAAATCAGGGAGATGGCAGTCAATGGTCGCCGTACCGGTATTGGGATCACTGCTGAAGGTGATATGCTTGCCGCTTTGGGATTGCGTTACGGATCAGAAACTGCTGTTGAATTTTCTGTTGAAGTCCATAAAATAGTTGCCCTTGAGGCATATCGCGGATCGGTTATCCTTGCCAAGGATCGGGGTGCATTTCCAATTTATGACTCAAAACGTGAAAAGAATAATCCGTTCATTCAACGTTTGGCACAGGCAGATCCGGAACTTTACAAGGACATGACTAAGTTTGGCCGCAGGAATATTGCCTTGCTTACCATCGCACCAACCGGAACAACGAGTTTGATGACGCAGACCACCTCGGGTATTGAGCCTGTATTTATGCCAGTTTATAAAAGACGCAGAAAAGTAAATCCAAATGACAAGGATGCCCGTATCGATTTTGTGGATGAAATGGGTGACAGCTGGGAAGAGTATATCGTTTTTCACCATAAGTTTAGAACGTGGATGGAGGTTAACGGATTCGAGCTTAAACGCAACTATTCGAATGAGGAATTGGATGCATTAATAGCCAAATCACCTTATCATAAAGCATCCTCCAATGATATCGACTGGCTGGCCAAGGTTAGAATGCAGGGGCAGATTCAGAAATGGGTCGATCATTCTATTTCGGTTACGATCAACCTTCCCGAAGAAGCCACCGAGGAGTTGGTGAATAAGCTCTATTTTGCTGCCTGGGAAAGTGGATGCAAAGGGGTTACCGTCTATCGCGAAGGATCGCGTACCGGTGTTCTTATTTCAACCAAAGAGAAAAATATCGAGGGGATATTCCCAACCAAGCGTCCTGAGGTCCTTGAGGCTGATATTGTCCGACTCCAGAATAACAAGGAGAAATGGATTGCCTTTATTGGATTGATCGATGGTAAACCGTATGAAATCTTCACTGGTTTGGCTGATGATGAAGATGGTATTCTTTTACCCCGTTCTGTTACTGAAGGTTGGATTATCAAGAGCCGCGATGAGTCGGGACAGTCACGTTACGATTTTCAGTACAGGAACTCCAGAGGATATAAAACGACCATTGAAGGGCTATCCTTTAAATTTAATCCGATTTTCTGGAATTATGCCAAATTGATTTCGAGTGTTTTACGCCATGGTATGCCGATCCAGAAAGTTGTAGAACTGGTTACCAGCCTTCAGTTTGATGTTGAGTCGATCAACACATGGAAGAATGGAGTAGCACGTGCCTTAAAGAAATATATTCCAAATGGAACAGCTGCAGAAGATGCTAAATGCGAAGCCTGTAGTTCAGCGAATGTCATCTACCAGGAAGGGTGCCTGATCTGTCAGGATTGTGGTTCTTCCAAGTGCGGATGATTTTTATCAACACTATATATATTCAAAAAGGCCCGGAAACGGGCCTTTTTTTGTTGAGTATTATACCCTGACAGGGTTCCAAACCCTGTCAGGGTATAATACTATTATTTTATTCCGTAATGTGATGAGAGGATTGACGAAAAAATTGATCCCGGAAGGATCCGTTTAAGTACAACTGCGAATTTTTGTTCCAGCGTTGCGATGATATAGCTATGGCATGGATTTTTCTTCTTCAGGATTTTTGACAGTTTCCTGGCCAGATATTCAGGTTTTAATCCCCCTTTTTCATCCTTTTCGATAAGGGATAATGTCTTTTGGAATTGAGCTGAATAATCGCTGCTATTCGTTTCAGTGATCACAGGTTTGCGATTTGCAGTAAAACTGGTATAAAAGTCACCCGGCTGGATAACAATTACTTTGATATGAAAAGGAATTAGTTCCATCCTGAGTGATTCGCTCAACCCTTCCACTGCAAATTTGCTTGCTGCATAGAACCCCTGATAAGGTAAACCCATTAATCCGCCGATTGAACTAATATTCACAATAGTTCCACTCCGCTGTTTACGCATCGTAGGGAGAACAGCCTGGATCATATTTACATAACCCATAAAGTTTGTACTCATCTGAAGATGAATGGCCTCATGAGATGAATCTTCAACGGAGCCCGAAATCCCCATTCCTGCATTGTTTATAAGGATATCGATGCGTCCTTCTTTTTTCAGCAAGGTTGAAATTGCCTTTTGCACCGAATTAACGTCGGTAACATCGCCCTGAAGCACTTTGATACTTTCCTCTAAATTCTCAGTTTGTTTACGGGAAATTCCGTAAACAGTCTCCCCTTTGGTTGCAAGCAGTTCTGAGATCGCTTTCCCAAATCCCGAAGAAATGCCTGTAATCAAAATTATTTTTGCCATCAGCGAATACTAAATACTATAAGTAATTTTTGTTTAAGGCACCCTCATAAGCGAATACATCCAGCTCTTTAGCTACTGAAGTTATTTTCTCAATTGCCTTGTCTACCTGTTCGTAGGTATGGGTAGCCATCAATGAAATGCGGATAATACAATCTTCTTTTGATACTGCGGGTGAAACGACAGGATTGACAAAAACCCCCTCTTCAAGGAGTCGCTGAGCCATTTGGAGTGCCTTTATATCATCTCTGATGAAAAGAGGTATTATCGGTGATTCGGATTTACCCGTGTCGAATCCTAACTCTCTAAAACGGTTTCTGGCATATTCAGTCAGATCCATTAAACGGGTAATTCTTTCAGGCTCACTTTCCATTATCTCAATTGCCGCCAGAACACTTGCCGCAGATGATGGTGTCATGCTTGCACTGAACATTAAGGAGCGGGAATTATGTTTGATAAAATTAATTGTGGTTTTATCAGCCGCAATAAATCCCCCGATTGAGGCCATCGATTTTGAGAATGTTCCCATAATCAGGTCTACTTTATCGGTAAGCCCGAAGTGCGAGGCAGTTCCCGAGCCATTTTTTCCAAGGACTCCAAGTGCATGGGCATCATCGACCATTATAGATCCATTGTATTTTTCTGAAAGACGAACAATTTCAGGCAGTTTAGTGATATCCCCTTCCATGGAGAATATTCCGTCAACAACAATTAATTTGATTTTATCGGGCTCGCAAAGCTTAAGTTTACGCTCAAGATCTTTCATGTCATTATGTGCAAACTTTAACACCTTGGCAAAGGTGAGGCGGCTACCGTCAATAATGGAAGCATGATCAAGCTCATCAAGGATTACATAGTCATTTCGTCCTGCGACACACGATATCACTCCCTGATTCACCTGAAAACCTGTACTATAACATAAGGCGGCTTCTTTGTTAACCAGGCGGGCAAGTCTTTCTTCCAATTCCATATGGATATCCAGATTCCCATTCAGAAATCTGGAACCTGCACAACCTGTTCCATACTTATCAATGGCATTCTTTGCAGCCTCCTTTACTTTTGGATGACAGGTAAGACCCAGGTAACTGTTTGAACCAAACATCAGCACTTTTTTACCATTGATCATAACCTCAGTATCCTGATCAGATTCTATAACCCGAAAATAGGGATAAAGTCCGGCAGACATTAATTGTTGTGGTAAATTATACTTTGATAGCTTAGTATGAAGAATTCCCATATTTTAAGATAGTTATTTGTAATTGCTCAAAAGTAATAAAAAAATTATCTGTCATTACCCTTTCGGACTCTGAAAGTAGGATGTGAAGTGTTAAAAAGCTCATAGTTATAAACATAAGGTTTGGCATACAAGGACCTGGGACTGATAAACGCTTCAGTTTAACTAACATTGAGACAACTAATAATTGGAATAGACTTATAAAAGGTAGTTGAATTTACTAAATGTTTATTAATAAAGTACCTTTTAGGGTTGTTATTCTCCTGCAAGATCGTCTTTTTTGTTTTAAAAGCTTTCAGAGTTCAAAGGAAAGCTGTCCATCGAAAAGTTTAAAACTTCTCCTGTGAAAGGGGGTGATTCCGTAGGTTTGGATTGCATTACGGTGAAAGGCGGTTGGATAACCTTTATTCTGATTCCATCCATACTCCGGATATTTTTCATGAAGGGCAATCATATAATCATCCCGGTATGTTTTAGCCAGAACAGAGGCTGCTGCTATCGACAGGTATTTCCCATCTCCCTTAATTATTGTTGTGTACGGAATTTTATCGTATGGTTTAAACCGGTTTCCATCGATAATCAGGTGCTCAGGGCGAACTGACAGCTTTTTCAGTGCCCGGTGCATTGAAAAAATGGAGGCATTCAGAATATTTACTTCATCGATTTCGTGGTTATCGTAGCTGGCAACAGCCCACGAAATGGCCTCTTTTTCGATCAGGGGACGTAACTGAAAGCGTTGTTTTTCGGTGAGTATTTTGGAATCGTTTAAGAGTTCGTTGCTGAAATCTTCGGGCAAAATAACGGCTGCTGCAAACACCGGACCCGCCAGACAACCTCTGCCGGCTTCGTCACAGCCCGCCTCAGGAACCCCTTTTGTGAAATTATTCAGCAACATCCTTTAATCTTTCGATGAGTATGGCGACCCCTTTTCCCGCTTTTTCGGGTATTACCTGAATCCGGCCCGGTAAATGAGCGGGTGGATTCGGATCGATGAGAAAAACAGGAATATGTCGGGGGGCATAATTAATCAATCCGGCAGCGGGATAAACATTGAGTGAGGTTCCGATAACGCATAATATATCAGCTGTCTGGGTTAGTTCAATGGCGTTTTCCATCTCGGTAACCTCTTCGCCGAACCACACAATATGAGGTCTTAGCTGACTCCCCTTTTCACACAGATCACCAATTTTCATTTCCGGATTTTTAAGGAGGTAGACCAGTGAAGGATCTTTGGTGCTTCGCGCCTTGGTCAGTTCACCGTGCAGGTGGAGCACAGATCGGGAGCCGGCCCTTTCGTGCAGGTCATCAACATTTTGGGTAATGATCCGGACATCAAAAGATTTCTCCAGTTCAGCAAGAAGCAGATGCCCCTGGTTGGGATGACTTGCCATCATCTGGATTCTCCGGTCGTTGTAAAAACGGAGCAGCAATTCGGGATTTTTGTGCCAGGCCTGAATGCTCGCAACCTCCATCACGTCATACTCTTCCCACAAACCGTTCATATCCCGGAAGGTGCGGATTCCACTTTCGGCTGACATCCCTGCACCGGATAAAATGACCAAACGCTTCATTAAATTTTTTGTAATTATAGTATAGTACGGTGAAAGGCAAACCTATTTAAGTAATGCCTTAACTTCCTTCTCAAGCACAGGTAAATAGTGATTTACGATTAACCAGATAACGTCATCAGAGACACTGTCGTAACCATGTATTATCCTGTTTCGGGTGTCAACTATTTTCCTTGAGTCAGAAATCTGGAAACCAGGATCAATTTTTAAAATTCTATCCATGGCTTCTCCGATTATCTCGAGGTTTCTTTCAACTGCTTTTCTCGTTTTTATATCCTTTTGAAAGGTGAAAAAGTTCCTTTCTTCTGGCAAGAACTCATTAATCTCGCATATTGATTGCTCAATGTCATTTAAACAAGCCAATATAACAGATTGCTTATTATCTTGCATATATCAGGGATTTTGAAACATCTAAATTCTGCCTGAAGTATGGATTTTTAATAGCTTTATTTTCAAGCAAATCAATAGGACGTTTTAAAAGATCTTGTAAGGCAAATTTCAAATTAAAATAACTATTGGCATAGTCAAATGGATCATTCGAGTCAATGTCAACAATCAAATCGATATCACTTTTTTCTGAAAACCGGTCAGTTAAAACTGAGCCAAATACATACAGAGATTTAACCTTGTTTTGAAGGCATAATTTATTAATCTCATTTATATATTTATCCAGATACATCGTCTTAATTTTTATCAAATGTATTCAATCACCGTGAATTTTCAAAATTGGCGTCTTACGAACGTGCCAAGTTCTGGTTCTATACGGTTTGGTCCATGAAATGTGAATATGTCCTGAATAGCTGCCAGGCGCTAATAGCCAGAAACAATTCGATAATCAGTTAAAAGTAAAGTTATTCCGTTGCCATTAGAGCCAGAGATTGTGCTTAAATTCTGTTATTCATATTCCCCCAATAATATCCCCGAAACATTCCAGTGGCTAAAACTTCCCCCTTCAGGTTTCCCTATCGGGATTGCAACACTGAATTTATGTTTACCTGGCGAGAGGGTGGTGATCGGGAAATAGACCGGGTTTGTGGCTGTGCCCGGGCACCAGCCTGAACGGCTTCCATCGCTTGAGGTTATTCCGTTCCAGAAGTTTCCCGATGCCGGATTGTATTTACGGTAGGTCGCGCAGTCGCAACGCCATGGGGTATACTGAAACGATACTTTACCGTCGATAAGAATTGTGTTCACCCTTTGATTGTATTCATCGCCTCCATCCCAGCCGCCATGACCGGTAGTCAGATATCGCAAGCGGATA
>CAIVCR010000038.1 GCA_903904515.1 uncultured Bacteroidia bacterium | reverse complement strand
TGAAATTTTAAGAAGTGCCCCGAACCAAACTTGGTGGGGGTATGTCACTACCAATCACAAACAGGTTTCTTATGCGCTGCTTTTTTCCAAAGTTATCTGTTTTGAGGTTGGAGTCGCGCTACTCCCGATTACTTGGTGGCAACGATGTTCGCACAAAAAATTAATGAACAATAAATATAAGCATGAAAAAAACACTTCAACTTCTTATTCTTTTATTGATGTCTGGCATTTTGGCTAACGCCCAGGAAAAATTTGCGATCGGCATGTTTCACTTTAATCTTCAGTACGTTGCCGGAGATTATAAGATTGAAAGCAAGATTATCCGGAATTCGGTCTACCCGGTACTTCAGTTTTTTGAGAGAAATCCTCAGTTTAAATCGGATATCGAAATTCAGGGTTACGCCATCGAGACCTTTGCCGAGGAGCATCCCGAAGTATTGGCTCTCCTGAAAAAGCTTGTAAACAGGGGGCAAATTGAATTGGTAATTGCCCACTATTCCGATCAGTTCTTTATTGCTTATCCTGCGCTCGACCTGCAGAAATCGATTGAGATCTCTGATCAGATCCTGGCTGACCATGGAATAAAACGGTCACGCGTGTTTTTTGGACAGGAGATTCAGTGGACGCCGGCTTATGCAAGTGTGCTCAAGGATAAATACGACCTTGTGGTTACAAGTTCAGATCCGCATGGCCATTACCGCGGAAAAACTCTTCCCCTGGTCAATGTCACTTATGGGAGTGATCATATCCTCGGATTAATCGGCGCAGGTGAAAATAAGATAGACGGTCTGACCTGGGATTTTGCTTTCCTTGATGATGGGGAAGTCTTTAATACACTCGATTATAACAGTGATTTTAATATCGTGCCCGAACAGGAGAAGAAAAGTATTGATAATTTTAAAAGACTTCAAAAGGAGGGATATAAGTTTGTTACAATGACCGAACTGGCCAATAAAATCAAGAATTTGAAGGGGTATAAAATACCGGATTATCCGTTTGTCCCCGAGGGAACCTGGAATATGTCGGTTTGCGGCCCCTTTATGTGGATGGGCAGGCAGAGAACCGGAATAGAAAAAGACGGATTGACCAGAGCCGCCTCTTACAAATTGAGGGGAGTCGTCCTTATGGCTGAAAAATTGGTGGATTATGCGGCATCCAAAGGGTTGGATGTTAGCAAACTTCGGAAAATGATGCTGGAGGCCTGGAAACACCTGCTTCTTTCTGAGGTCTCAGATTCCAGCGGCTGGTCACCACTGTTGGTAGAGGTTCAGTATACAGATAACGAGGTGGGCAATTCCGAACTTATTTTAAAAGAGGTAATGAAATCCTTAAAAGAGCTGCTCCCCATGGATGAGAATAGTTATCAGGTTAATACAAAAACAGGAAAGGTAGAACCGTTGAATATTTTAAAATCATCTTCAATTCAGGTGGGAGTCCTACCTGTTCCATTTGCCGTCAGAGCCGAAAAATCTGTGAGCAGCGTTAAGAAAATTAATGAAAATTTGTACAGCATCGATATTAAAGGGGAGCGCCCTGCCGATGGAGCGGTTGAAATTATTTTTGATACTCCGTCCAGCGGTCTGTTTTACTCGGCCGGTTCAGGAGAGGAGATCGCCGTTGAGATTCCCACTGACCTGAAGAATAATCCCGCGTTTACCCTTTCGAATGGATTTGTTTACCTGAATAATGGTTATAGCCTTGTTAAGGATTGTTCGGTGGAGCATATTGCTGCAACCTGGAAAATGAAGGAGCAGAAACTTGTTTTCCGTGAAGAACTCAACCCAAATAATCCGGAGATGAACATGCGGTTCTATTTGGTCAAAGGGAGTGCAAATGATGGATTAAAATTTGCCAATGCATTAAATACCTGGCCTTCGTATAATGTCACCTTTTCAAAGTCGGGAATCAGCTACGTTAAGGCATTGCCGGAAGCATTGTGAACGGGCAATTGTATTTAATAGTGATGTTTTTATTACCACGCAGTAGTTATCCGCCGGCGGATGAATAACCCCGGTGAAGCTTGCGGAACAGGGGATTAAATGATAAAATCCAAAATCAACCCCGAAGTGGGTTGAATAATGCCTTAATTTATTTCCTCTCAGGATGAAATAAGAAAGCTAAGTTATAAGAATAATTCATTGTCGTATTTATAAATGAACGTTGGTTAGTAATCAACTCTGTCGCCGCGAAGCGGCTTACTAACTCTTGTGCTAATTATCCTTTTTACCAAACTTACGCCGTTACACGGCTATTTAGAGCTTAGGTGCATCGCACCGCAAGTTTGGTAAATTAGCGGAAATACAAAAATCCCAGCCGCATAGCGGCGACAGATCGCTTATTGAACATGCAACATTATATTGTTCTCATTATTTAATTCAAAATCAATTGTTAAGACATGATGAATTTATTGAGTTCCAGAATATTCTTGACTGTTATCGCTTTTTTCTTGGCGCTCACCCTCCCAGCCAAAGAGTATGATATCACCTCCTACGGTGCCAAATCCGACACATCTTTCCTTAGTACCAAGGCAATCCAGTCGGCAATTGACGAGTGCAGTAAAAACAGTGGAGGGAAAGTCGTTATCCCGTCTGGAACTTATCTGACGGGGACTATCTATTTTAGAAGTAACGTAACGATTTATTTGGAGAAGGGAGCAACCCTTTACGGAAGTACCCATTTATCCGATTACCCGGTGAACCTGCCGGACTATACCTTTTTCAGAAAAGGAGAGGTCAAACGTGCCTTGATCTATGCAGAAAATTGCTCTGCTATCGCAATTGAAGGTGAGGGAACCATAAACGGACAAGGGGGATTTTTTGGGCCAGGAAGTGGTTCAAAGGCAGATTCCTATTCCGTAAGGCCTTACCTGATCTGGATGATTCAATGCCGCAATATCCGGACAGAGGGTATCAAACTGCGTAATTCGGCTTTGTGGATGCAGCATTACCTGGCATGTGATCAGTTGTATATTCATAACATCGATATTTTTAATCACTGCAATAAGAACAACGATATGATTGATGTGGATGGATGTCATGATGTCCGTATATCCGATATTGTGGGTGACTCGGATGATGATGGAATAACACTTAAGAGCACCTCCGGGCGCGGGAACGAAAATATTGTGATTACCAATTGCGTGCTCAGCAGCCATTGCAATGCTTTGAAGATGGGAACCGAATCAAATACAGGGTTTAAAAATGTCACGATCTCTAACATCGTTATCCGACCTTCAAAAGTAACCGATCATTCGATCGAAGGGACACCCAAAGGACATACAGGAATTGCCCTGGAGGAGGTTGACGGTGGCATCCTGGATGGAGTGGTGATCTCCAACATCCGCATTGACGGACCCAACTGCCCGATTTTTATCCGGTTAGGAAACCGGAACCGTACCTATTTTGATGGACAGAAGATTGATAAAGCCGGAATTTTGCAAAATGTTACCATCAGTAATATTATTGCAACCGGCGCGTCGAAGACAGGTTGCTCGATAACCGGAACTGCAACTTCTCCCGTCCGAAATATTACGTTAAGCCATATCTCTCTGGAATTCGAAGGAGGTGGTACGAGAGGCGATCTGGAGCGTGAAATCCCTGAAATGGACAAGTCCTATCCTGAAGCGGATATGTTTGATATTTTGCCTTCTTACGGGTTTTTTATTCGTCATGCTCAAAACATCACATTTACAGATATTCAGCTTAAAACGAAAGATTCCGATTTGAGACCTGCTATTTATTGCTCAGATGTTCAGGTTGCCGACTTTGATAACCTTAGTTTGGTTAGTGGCTCAGGGAATAATTCTGATATTTGCCTTGAGAATTCAAATGAAATCCGAATCAGCAAATGCCGCATTGAGGGAAAATCAAATAGCCTGTTGAATTTAAAGGGTGAAGCCAACTCCAACATCACCTTATTCAATAACGATCTCACCAATATCAAATCACTTTTTTCACCACCCCAAAGTGCAGATCATCGGATCAGGGAATTTGGGAATATGAAGTGAGAGTTTAATATAGTTTATTGAAATATTCCTAGGTACAGAGCACCGTTTATATTTGTAGAACTTTAATAAAATGCATTCTAACATTGTACCCTGTAACTCCTAACAATGGCTATTCATTTTTCCAATAAAGATATCGAGGTTGTATCAAAAGTCTTTTTACCGCTGAGAAACGCAAAGAAGGCGCAAAGTTACGCAGAGATGTTCTGTTGTATTTTAATGCTTTGCGATCCTCTGCGGTTTTTCTTGGCGGCTCTCTGCGGTAAATTTTTTCACTTTTGATACAGCCTCTTCAGAGAATTTTGCAATGAACCTATCTACAAAGATATAGCAACTTCGTTGCAAAAATCAGGCTGCGGAGCAGCCAAATCTTTGTAGAATTATCAATAAAGTTACAACCCAAGCCACGTCGTGGCGAAATCTTTGTATGATGGTTATTAACTGAAAAGAATAATGCATATTCAATTTTAACCTGAACCAATAAAATACAATCCATTCTATTAAAATGAAGATCCGAAATATAAATCTATCCGGGGATAAAAAATCAAGCCTCTTGCCAACAGCCTGCCGCCAGTAGCCAGCCGCCAGTAGCCAGTTGCGCATATCCGATCACGGTTTCGACTTTTTCATCTTATCCATCATCTCCTTGAAGGAGATTCCATCAATAATCAGATCAGTTACAAAAAACTGGTTCTCCTTGATTTTAACGCTCAGATAGCTTACTTTTAAGGAGTCTCCAAGGCCATTCTTTAGGATTGATTCAACATCTTTTGGACTGGTATCTTTGAAATAGTACATGTTAAAAGGATAATCCAGATGAAGGGAGGTGGTATCTTTCCAGTTTACCCAGGTTCTGGCGCGTATCCATTCAATACTATTTTGAGGTTTGGTTTTTGTTACCGATTCAATTTTTGCAAATCCTGCGCTGTCGTGTGACAATAAAACATAGGCACTCTGTAAGTTTTCCCACTCCTTTTTATCAGCGATTTTAATGTGATCCTCTTCAAACTTTAGCCAGATATATTTGCCCCGGATGGACGCACCGGCCCAATTATCATCCGATTTCGCTTTGGAATCAACTTTGAATTTATATTCGACCCCCGTTTCAGCAACTTTGGGTTGCCGACTGATCATCTGCCATGGAACAAAAAGCTGCGCCAGGGCAACCAATGCGAAGGCGCTGATTAGTAGGTTTCTATGCTTCATTTTTTGTTGTTTTTTTGATCATCAACCAGTTAGCTACAAAAAATCCGATGCCGACAAGGACGAACAGGATGCCTTTTACAACAAAGGTTAAATCGGTGTCAAAAGAGCGGCAAACGACCAGAAGTGCAATAACGAGCATTCCCGTGTTTATCACCCCGAGGCGACTTTGTTTTGTCCCTGCCCGGAGCATCACTATTCCTAAAGCAAAAACCAGCAGGTTATCCAGGATAACTGCAAGCGAAGTATCCTGTGTCCCGACAATAAATACTACCAAAAACAGCATGAAAACAATATTGGTCAGGTTCCATTTAATCATCCTGGTGTGTAAGTACCTTTGATAGATTAACAGAGAGGCCCATACAAATAAAATAAGAGAGGCAATAAACTCCGGCGCTACAAGCAAATGGCTTATTTGGAAATTTGATGCAGCCATATCCTTCCAGGTTGATTTAAAGGACATAATCAATAATAAAATTACGGTTCCAATAAAACCAAACAGGAGGTACCCATTAGCTATCAAAGGTTTTTTCCTGAATCTTGTGCTGTTACCTGTCATATAAAAGATTCCAAACATGATTATATAAGCGGGATACATCAAAATTTTCAACTCATGAGACAAGTATCCCAGGGTCATTGTGAGAACAAAGGGGATCATCCAATGATGAATGTAGGTCAGAATTTGATCAGGAGCTTTTTTATAAAGCAGAAAGTATCGTGGCATTGGGATCAAAAGAAGCAGCCAATAGATATAATCCTCGAAAGGGTAGGAGAGGTTGAACCGGGCAGCAGGAGCATAAACCATAATGCCAAACAGGTAAGCCAGAGATACTGCCGATGAGTCCATAATATAGATCAAAGGGACTGTTAGAAGCATCCAGGTTAGCATAAAGGAGCCCATCTCGCCGTTGATATGATAAATCTGACTCACCAGCGAAATACTGGCACCTACGGCAAAGAAAAGGATAAGGGCTGTACTCTCGCGCCAAACTATCTTTTGTGGCATTTTAAGCAGGACATAGCCGCAAAGGAACTGCGGTACAAGTAGCACGAGGAATGCGCACATTGTTTGTATTGACAGTGGCAGCTCTTCCCATTGGTTGGCCACGATAAACATTACTCCTGTTCCAACGAGCAAGGCTCCGAGAATCCCAAAAATAAGGAGTACCCGGTTGGGTGAGGTGACCTGTTTTCGTTTGTAATAATCGGAGATTTGTTGGGAAGTGTCGCTGGAGATGATACCAGCACTTACAAGTTCGGGGAGATCTTTAAGCAGGCTCATACGGTAATGTTTTAGCTATTTTAAAATAAAACACTACCAAAAATACCAAATAGATAAATTACCTGTTTGAGATAAAATCAATTTCAGGTTGTTTTTTTAGAATAAATTATAATTATTGTGACTATTCCTGTCTAAAACTCAAAAAACGGAATTTAACAGGCAAATATTCAATTTTTGGTGGTTGGTTTTAATTATTTCTGAAGATAGGGATATAAAAAAACCGGTAAATTAATTACCGGTTTTTTTATCAATTGAGATACCATGTTAACATGGAAATCTTGTCAATCAGGTTTTTTTATTGTTTTGTGTAGGTATGAAGCCCATGTTCTATAATTGCCCCTTTTGACCAAACTGTGTAAGTTCCAGTTAGAGTGCCTGTTACGGGATCAAACGTGCCTGATTCCTCCCCTTCATAGCCTCCGCCGAAGTCTTTCTTAGGCATAGTATAGGTTTTTGCGGTCCAATCCAGGATAAAGGTATTGACCCAGCTGGCCCACCAACCGGCCATGTTATCTGCAGCAACCGGTCCTGCACCCTTACCAATCTTTAATGTTGTTTCATCCACTTTTGCAAAGGATACTACATAAGTCCATCCTTCTTCAGGTTCATCAACCGTGTAATTGCCAATAAAGACTGAAATAGGATCATAAATGGTAAAGCTCCATGTCGGACTTGTGGTTGTTATGCCATTAGCATCCTTCATGACAACATTCCAATAATAGGTAAGACCAGCTTCAACAGGAACAGTTATTTTCAATCCTGAATTGCCTGATTTGAACAGCGCCGGAGTGGTTTTCGTTCCAAAATAAACATCGTTAAGCGAGGCAGCACCGTCAGCATTTGTTGAAGTCCAGGTCAGATCAACTGTAGATCCTGTATGGACAAGATCACCATCTAATGGCGCAACTGCCTCTGGAACTGTAAATGCATGATGCACAGCTATGACCGTATCAGAGGTTTTTGTACAACTCTGCATTGTAAACAGGCCAAATCCGACGAGCAACATTACTAAAATTATATATTTTCTTTTCATATTTCTTTTTTATTAATTGATAATACAGCTATCAAATATAATTATTGCCGTGTAAGAGTTTCATACATGATACGATTTCCTGCTGCACTGGTGTAATAGCAATTCAGAATAAAAACCTTCTTAACAGGATTGTAATAGTTAATCGTAAGATCAGCAGGTTTTTGGGCAGCATCACCGGTCCAGGTTTCCCACATTCCGCCAACAGACAGGCCTGTTCCCGGGTCAATTGGAGTAGCAATAACCTTATAACAGGTTGTACCACCAACAACAACAGTTTCCGATGTAACTTCAATCAAAATATCAAATGTTGTATAGTTACCAAATCCGTTTTTCTGTACCGCTTTACAGTTGACAGTATTAAACGCTTCTATAGTTCCGGCAGCCACAGGTTCGGTTGCATTACCAGGGCGGATACGATATCCGACGCAAGCATAATTTCCGGCGTATGGATTGGAAATAGGTAGCGAGAGTAAATAGGATTTCATATTCCCTGCTACGGAAATTTCTTTTCCTGAAGCCGTTTTAGCAGAAGTGATACTAATTGCTGTCATGAAGTTATCACAAGCATTCAACTGATCAGCTCCCCAAACTTTTCCAGTAACGGTTGCATTACGTGTTCCCTTTGCAATAACTAACGAAGCAGAAAGTACCTGAACATTAGGGAATGTTTTGAAACTCTTACTGTGGTCCGCGTTATATTGAGTAACAGCAGCAGGATCAACAGCAAGGGTAAGGGTGATATCCTCGGTAGGTAGCGCATCAGTAGCGATATTTACCAGGAAGGAGAACGGCACATCGCCAACAACCGGCTGAAGAGCAAGTGATTGCAAAGTGTAGACAGGGACGGTTGCATACATTTTACCGGCCACAGCGTCAACCCAGTAGTCGCCCACCTTGTCTTTCAAACAAGCGCTGAGCAGCAGTATTCCGGCGAGGAACGACACAAACAAGGTTATTTTATTTTTCATATTTAAATTTTTTTAATTTGTAATGAATAATAGTTCATTAGCGGTTTTGCCAGAAAATTTTTGAAGTAAATGGATCAATCGCACCAACAGCAACCACATTTTCGTTATTGACCGAAATCTCACGTTGTGGATAGAGTAATCTTACAGGAGGTGTATCGCTCGCTTTATTCGAGTCCTCTGTAAAATGGAGACTTGCAGGATAGCCTGTTCTTCTGTAGTCAGTCCAGATTTCAACAGGAGCAACACCATTTAGAGCAATCCATTTTTGAGTAATAATCAAAGCAATTTTATCGGTAGCCGATTCATAGTTTACCGTAAATTTAGGCTGTGAATAATAGGTGGATGCATCTGCTGAAGTAAGTCCCATATGAATAAAAGACTGTGTTACGGCGGCATTATACAAGGCACCTGCATCTGATGAGATATAACCTCTTGCTGCAGCTTCAGCCTGGATAAACAAAGCTTCATAATCTGTAAGCAGCGCTGCATCCATTGTAGGTGTCCCGATCAAATAACCTTTGTCACCGGCTTTGTAGCCTAATTTTGAAGTTTGACCCGATAAGAGCGGTGGATGTGTGTCTGGATTTTGTCCCAGCCAGTTACCGGCATAATTAGTGCCACTGTAAGGTAAGAAAAAGCGTCCAAGACGTGTATCTGCATTTGCGATCATAAAGTCAACAGCATCCTTACCAGCATAGTAGTAGGCTGTACCATCACTCTGGGCAGAACCTGCGCCATTGTAGAATGTTTCATAAAATGGGCTCATCTTGGTATCCGAGACCAGGAAACCAGGATTAACCATTGCACCTTCACCAGCTCCAAGGTAACCAGCAGAAGCTGTTTTAGCGATAGCTGTGGTGATATAGGAGTCGCGACCCGACATACCTGATTGGTGAATCAAGATTCTTAATTTAAGGGTATTGGCAAATTTTGCCCAAAGCCCCATATTCCCATGGTACATTACGTCACTGGCAGCTCCAATTTCGTTTGCATCTGCAGGCAATCCCTGAATCAATGCAATTGCAGCGTCAATTTTGACGATCAGGTCTTCATAGATTGCTTTCTGATCGTCATACTTTGGCTTAAGAATCCCTTTGTCTGCACTAAAGGCTTCTGTATAAGGAACATTGCCCCAACAGTCAACGAGGTTTTGCATGATATAGGCTTTCATAATCATTCCTATTGCAAGATACCCGGCATCCTTTGGATCGGTAGCAGCCTTTTCGATCTCGGTGAAATTCTGACCGTAAGTATATAAATTGGAAAAAGAGTTCTGGTAATTACTGTTTAACAACCGGTATTGCACCAGGTTTGAAGGCTGTGAATAACCGGCGCTTACAGACCATAATCCGTACCAAAGATAGACAAACTCAAAGTTTCTTGGATTATCCATCACCTTGACAACATTTGTCAGAGCGGCAGGTAACAGAAGTTTTGGAGGAACTGCAGAGGCGTTATTGGGATTCACCTCATCCACATTGAGGAATTTGGAGCAGGAACTTCCTAAAAGGGCCAATGAAAGCAGCAGTGTTAATATTTTCTTATTCATCGTATTTCTTTTTTAAATTTTAGAAAGTAAGTTTCACACTAAAACCATAAAGTCTGGTAGGAGGTGTCTGGTATGTATCGGTATAACCGACAGCGTTAGTGGATGATGTGGAGTTGTTAAACTCAGGATCGGTCCATACATTAGTCTTTGGACGCAACATCAGTAAGTTTCTGCCAACAAGACCAACTGTTGCCATTTTGATTACTTTGCCGCCGAACAACCGGTCAACAGGTACATCATAGGTTAAAGCAACTTCCCGTAATTTCCAGAATGCAGCGCTGGTTACATAAGCCCTTTGTGTATTGGCATAATCTGAGTTAACCCAGAAACCACGGCTTGCATTAGCTACCAAGGCTGTAGTGTTTGGTACATATACTCCCGGAGAGGTCTGAATAACAGAATTAGGAATAATAAAAGATTGACGACCGTTTAAGGCTGTGTGCTGAGAGATACCGGTAAAGTCAATACCGCCACCGCCCTGGCCACCACCAACTGCGTTGTCGATAACGTTACCACCACGGTATTCAGCAACCGCTGACAATCTGAACCCTTTGTAATTCAAATCTGTGTTGATACCCAAAATCTGATTTGGATTACCATGACCCATCTGAACAATAGCAGTCTGTTTGGAAGGAAGACCAGTAATGGCATCTACAACGATATGACCTTGTGGATCTCTTTTTACATCAGTAACCTTAATATTTGGAAATTGTTCTCCAACAGTCGCATACGAAACTGTAGTTGCGCCGTTAGTGTTATCCGATGTGGTAAGTGGAATTGGAATTTCATTTAAACCTGGGAGAATGGAGAGTACCTTTGATTGGAAATAGGCAAAATTAACTCCACCATTCCAACGAAATTCTCCAATTTTGAGGATTGGGGTAAATTTAACATCTACCTCAGCACCTTTATTTTCCAATTCACCTGCATTAATCAGAGCGCTGAAAAAACCTGTTGCTGCTGATATAGTTGCAGGAATCGTCTGATTTCTGGTGTTTGTTTTATAAAGGTTGGTTTCCAGATGAATTTTATTTCTAAGGAAGCTAAACTCACCACCGATTTCAATTTCAGTTGTTTTTTCAGGTTTTAACAATGGATTGCTTAAGGTTGTGCTTAACGCAAAACCCGATATGCCTCCATAAGGGAAACCACCTGCTGCCGGATAGGATGGCAATGTACCATACCAGTCGGATAATGAAATCTGACCTGTTTGTGACCAGCCGCCTCTTAATTTCATGAATGAAAGTACAGGGTTGGCAACGATCGATGGGAATATTTCCGAAAGTACCAGGGAAGCATCAACTGATGGATAGAAGAATGAACGGTTTTTCTTCGTCAACCTCGAATCCCAGTCATTCCTTCCTGAGAAGTGAAGAAATGCATAATTCTTATAGCCAACCGTAGCGTCGGCAAATATACCAACGGAATTCCTTTTTTGTGTGGATTGGGAGACCTGTGCCTCACCTGTCCGGTTACTGACATTATAGAAATCAGGAATAACAAGCTGGCCTGCATACTCATACTGAGACTCATATTTTTGAGTATAAAGAGAAGCTCCGGCAATTGCTTTGATGGTGAATTGACCAAGTTTCTGATCTATAGTTGCAAGCATGTCGTTGGTCAGGATCATGGTTGATCTCATCTGATCGCTTGAAAAACCGGCCCAGTGAGTTGATGTGGAGGCTGTGTTACCAGCGCCCCATGGGTCTGTTCCGTTATAGCTGTTGAAGTTTGCTTCATCTTTGTAGTTATGATCCGTAATGCCATTGTAAACCAGACCGATCCTGTCAGAAAGTTCAAGCCATTTAACCGGTTTTAAGGATAGGTTAACCGATCCTAAAACATCGTTACGCGAAGCATTGTTACGGGCATGGTGAAGCTGCCAGTATGGATTTGGATAATACGCATTGTAATAACCATCTACAGTGGCAAAAGGATTGTTGTAGAGATCCTTGTATTGGGTAATCGGAACCTGACCAGGTGTGTTCAGAATATTCCAGTAAACAGGGCGGCTCTGATTGAAGTCACCACCTGAAGTACTTGTATTGGTCTGCGTAAAGCTGATTGTGTAATCAGCAGTAAACTTACCGTATGTTCTTCCTGCTGACATGCGGGCACCGGTTCTGCGGTTTGAATCGTAAGGTACGGTACCTGTAGTTTTAACATCCTGGAACGAAAGGTAGAAATGACTGTTTTCGTCACCACTGCTAACTGAGATGTCATTTTGCATCGTTACACCAGTATTGAAGAACGCTTTTTTCTGGTTCTTAACTGCACTGTAAGGAATTGTCTGATACGATCCATCAACCAGTTTACCACCCAGAATTACCATTTGTCCGTTGAATTCAGGACCGTAACTCTGATTTTCATAGGAGGTATAAGGGTCTGTATTGCGGCCCGGACCAATCCAGAATGTATAGTTTGGATCTGCAACACCAACTGCTTCACCAGAACCTGAACCAAAACGGGTCTGCAATTCCGGCATGTAAGAGATGTTTTCAAAAGAGGTGACGTTACTGATCTTTACAGTCATCTTCCCTTTATCTCCACGTTTGGTTGTCACGATCAACACACCATTCGAAGCATCATTGCCATAAAGCGCGGCAGCCGATGCACCCTTTAGTATATTTACATTTTCAATATCATTTGGGTTAACCGAATTAAGATAGGTAGCACTTACAGGCACACCATCCAAAACGATTAAGGCCTGATTACTGGCCAGGAAGTGACGGTTGCCACGCAGGGTAATCTTAGTGTCAGGGTTAACTCCGTTATTGATGGTGTTAATCTGAAGACCCGATACCTTACCGGTTAAACCATTCATGACGTTTGGAGCACCTGCCTGCGTCAACTCAGAATTGTCGACTTTAGCGGTTGCAACCCCCATCTCTTTGGGCTTTCTCTTAATCCCAAAGGCAGTAACTATAACTTCATCCACTGAAATGCTTTCAGCTTTAAGTTTGATACTATAATTAGATGAAACGGTAATCGCCACATCCGATGAAGTCATTCCCACAAAGGATACGATTAATGACTTTGCATTTTGGGGAACTTTTAAGGTAAACTTACCCTCCATGTCGGTGACAGTTCCCAGTGTAGTTCCTTTTACGACAACAGAGGCTCCGGGAATGGAACTTCCATCTTCGCTTGAACTCACAACACCCGAGAGCTCCCTGGTCTGTGCAAATACCACTTGCAATCCTATGAACCCTAGAAACGCAAGTAACAGCGAAATTTTCTTCATAGACTAAAATTTAAGATTTAACAAATTATAAAATTTAAAAATAAGTTATTGATTGTTGGGAAATATAATCTTCCT
This sequence comes from uncultured Bacteroidia bacterium, assembly GCA_903904515.1. Classification (GTDB taxonomy): domain Bacteria; phylum Bacteroidota; class Bacteroidia; order Bacteroidales; family Prolixibacteraceae; genus JAAFHB01. The sequence continues at coordinate 41,459 of CAIVCR010000038.1, read as the reverse complement.
CTAACCAAGTAAAAATTAATTGTTGATTAATCTGAGATTAACATCCTCCAGAATCTTTTTTAAGCCGTTAAGCCAAATTTTGTGGCAATCTGTTATCGCTATTCACAGACTTGTTAAAAATTGTTATTTAGTTGCAAATATATTTAAAGAATAATATTCTGCAATGATTTTGTAACAAGTGCTGAAGATCTTAATAGTTTATTAATGTGACTTTTGTCATGTTTTTTGTGTTCAGACATTTGGTTTGCCTGTGTATTTGATTAATTATCTGAATTATAGGAAGTTTTGACAGTCTGTGTAAAACCTTGCATAGAATGATTAAAAATTATTTACAGAATAATCAATAATTGTTCTAGATGAGAGATAGAAACCGTTTTTATTCTTTTTTTTTGTTCAGGAACAAATTCAGTAGCAGAAAATAGGGGGGGGGCTTTCAAGATCTGGTCGAAATTTGGACTAGAGGTATGTTCAACCATACCCAATACGGACAATTTATCTATTATAGGGTTAAAATAGACTTGATCAATTCCAAAGTTCCGGGCTCCTAAAATATCAGCCTCCCAGGAATCGCCAATCATTAGCGATTTCTTTTTGGATGCATTCATTGACGTGATGGCATATTCGAAGATTTTCCTGCCCGGCTTTGGAGTTCCGACCTCCTCTGAGATAAATATCTTACTAAAATATTTCGTAAGTTCCGACTTGCGAATTTTGTCATACTGAACTTCAATAAACCCATTGGTGATAATCGCTACCTGGTAACGACCATGCAGGTAATCCAATAGCTCTCTGGCTCCTTCAATAAGCTTGGTCTGATTTACCATTTCTGACAAATACATATCATTAACAATACCCCCGCCTATCTTAAGCGGAGTTCCGTTTTTAATAAAGGATGTTTCAAACCGCTCAATACTCAATGTTTTCTTGGGCATTAACCCTTGTCGGTAAAGGTTCCAAAGCCGCTCATTCTCCTCACTGTAGATCCTGAAAAAGTTGTCGTATGATCCTATCATTTTGAGCAATTGCAGCTTATCCAATGTGGCATGGAGTGCTTCGAAGGAGTTGGAATTAAAATCCCAGATCGTGTTATCAAGATCGAAAAAAAGGTGGGTGTATTTTGAGGAGGGCATTAAACAGCAGGAATGATAGAGTAATTTAATTAAGAATTAAGAATTATTACCAGAGCGCCGTTCTTTTTAAGGCTTCACGCAGGGCCGGATCTTTTTCTGCGGCTTCTTTTAATGCTTTAATAATTCGTTCAGTTTTACTTTCAACAGGCGCCAGGGTAGTGCGTCGGTCATATATAATAAAGCCGATCAGTCCGAAGATAGACATCAATACCAAACCGAAGCCCCACATAAAGTAACTGTCAAACTTATTTTCCAGGCGGTCAATCTTTTGATTTACTTCCGAAAACCGTGAATTAATATCTGTAAATTTTGAATTAAGATTTAATGTTAGGTCATCAAATCGTTTTTCTATTCCTTCAACTTTGGTTTCTACGCGAACAAGGCGATCACGATCAGCTTGTGTATAGGCTATCGAATGTTCCTGTGCCCATCCTGACAGAACAGTGAATACGATAAACAATATGAGAAGCAATAAGGACTTCATAAACCTTGAATTTAGCACGAAATTACAAAAAATCTCAGGATTTTGTATGTTTCAAGCAACTTTTCAAACAATGAACCTTTCCTATCTTTTTAATCCTCTTCTTCTTTTTCGTTCATCTTTGGATCAGGTTTCCCTTCCAAAACAATTACAATTTCCCCTTTAACAGTTTTGGATTTAAAATGGGCCAATACTTCAGCCACCGTCCCTCTGAAATTTTCTTCAAATAGTTTGGAGAGTTCACGGGACACAGAAACTTTCCGGTCAGAACCAAAATATTCGGCAAATTGTTCAAGAGCCTTTACGAGCCTGTAAGGTGATTCATAAAAAATCATGGTGCGGGTTTCATCTGCGAGCTCCTTCAACTTCTTTTGTCTCCCCTTCTTCTGAGGTAAAAACCCTTCGAAGCAAAACCGGTCACTTGGAAATCCGGAGTTAACCAGTGCAGGGACAAAAGCGGTTGCTCCGGGTAAACACTCAACTTCAACCTCCATGGCAAGACAGGTTCTGGTTAGTAAAAAACCAGGATCTGATATAGAAGGTGTACCTGCGTCAGAGATCAGCGCAATATTTTCTCCGGCAAGAATTCTGTCGGCAATGTGCTCCACCGTTTTATGCTCATTGAATTTGTGGTGAGACGAGAGTCGTGTGGCTATTTGATAATGCCTCAGTAAAACGGCTGAGGTACGTGTGTCTTCTGCTAAGATCAGGTCCACCTCTTTTAAGACCCTTAAAGCCCTTAGCGTGATATCTTCGAGATTTCCAATCGGAGTTGGAACAATATACAATTTTCCCATCCCCTAAGTTGTAAAGCGCCGTTTAACTAAAACTAAAAATTTCTGACTGGCTTCGGTTTTGTGCCACTTGAAGTTCAATTTCAGGTAATTGACAGCTTCCTGAATGGTTGGCATCTCATTGAGAGCGGTCACAGCTTTCTCAAATTTAGAACTGTCATTTTCAAATAACTCGCGTACAAAAAGAAACCGGTCGTTTATCCCGATTCCATCCCACATACTATTAATCGGAATAATCTGATAACCCGAATCGCTTTTCTCACGAGAAAGGAGATCATTTACCATTTGCTGTGATTCAACCGCGGTTTCAACTGGTTTGTTCAATTCAGGATCAGACGTGTCTTCATGTTTCTCCTCCTTTAGAATGATGTTATCTGCAAACGTCTCTTTTTCAGGGCTCGCTGATTCCTGGATTACAACAGGTTCCAGAATTACATTTATTACATCTTCAGAGGTGGTAACCGGTTTTATTAGGTCTGATGGTTCAATGGGAATGGCTTCATTTGAGATTTTTGGAGAAATATTTACTTGAATCTCTTCATTTAACTGTCCTATCAGCCTGGGCAATGGTAGGCTCTCTTTTTCCTTATTCAATGATTTATGCAGTAATTCAAGTTGCCTGAGTAGTGCATTTGCCCGGACAAGCGCGAGTTCAACCTCCTCAGCAGTCGGGAGCGATTCCATGCGGAATTCGCCTGTTATTCCCTCGAGATGTGAAATGTCGTCCCTGATTAACCTTAGCAGTGTTTTTGTTTCCATTGGCCCTGTTTTTTCGAAAGTAAAAATACAAAAAAACCAGTTGATTAATTTTGGTTATTTTTGTTCTATGTTTATCGAAAGTAATCTGCCAAATAGCCGCAAGCGGGGATGGATCGAAGTAATATCAGGTTCGATGTTTTCAGGTAAAACTGAAGAGTTGATCCGAAGATTGCGTCGCGCTGAAATTGCACGGCAACGAGTCGAGATTTTCAAACCGAGTTTGGATGTGAGGTATTCTGCAACCGAAGTTGTTTCGCACGACGAAAAAACGATTCGCTCCACAACGATTGACAACTCGGCAACAATCTTGCTCTATTCCGCGAATGTCGATGTTATTGGGATCGATGAAGCACAATTCTTTGATAGGGGTTTGATTGATGTTTGCAACAGGCTTTCATTTATGGGTATTCGGGTTATTGTTGCCGGACTGGACCTTGACTTTCGGGGGAAGCCCTTTGGTCCGATGCCTGATTTAATGGCTTGTGCCGAGCAGGTTACCAAGGTCCATGCTATTTGTATGCGCTGCGGAAGTCTTGCTCATTTTAGCCATCGCCTTTCTGATACAGAAAAACTTGTCCTTCTTGGAGAACAGGAGGCTTATGAGCCACTCTGCCGGGAATGTTACTTTGATGCGGGGCAATTTAGGGATTGAGTAACTTAATAGGAAAACGCGCCAGAAACAGGCACCAGGATTGAAAAATTAGATCATGATATATTATTAATTACTTTTATGAATAGCCTTATTTCAAAAAGATTGCTTCGTTGTCCGTTAAGTAATGGACTCCTATGGTATTGCGAGTCCTAATAGTAACAAGTACACCAAGTTTTATGACAGTAAGAGATAATTAAAGAAGATTCCTCATTTCGCTGCGCTTCATTCGGAATGACATTGAAATGTGTTTAAAAGTGAGGGTGCCGGGGCGGCATCGCCGCCCCGGCACCCTCACCTCCTCCAAAATGATGCGTGTCATTTCGAACGCAGTGAGGAATCTCCTTATTTAAATATCCAAAAAAATATTGTCATTGCGAGGTGCCTCAATAAAAACACGACTTTTGGTCGATTATACCAATGGGCGACGAAGCAATCTTTCTGACGTTGTTAATTTAACTAATATAACAGTTTAAAATTCTCATTACTTAGCTAAAAGAATTTCTTCCCGAATATAAAATATTATGATTTCGTACAAGTTTAGGGATATTGTTCAGATTATAGGGGGTCAGCCAATCGGCCCTGATCAGGTTTTAGATCAGAAAGTCCGCTTTCTATCCTTCGATAGCCGCACGATCCTTTCGGGCAGAGAGACACTGTTTTTTGCCCTTCAAAGCGATAGAAACGACGGCCATCGTTTTATTGATGATGCTATTTCAAGAGAAGTTTCAATGTTTGTTGTTGAGGCGTTACCTGCGAAAACCCCGCTAAATGCCAATGCATGCTTTATTCTAGTCACCAGCTCTCTTGAAGCACTTCAGAATCTGGCTGCTTATCATCGCGGCAGGTTTGACTATCCCGTGTTGGGAATAACCGGAAGTAATGGTAAAACAATTGTGAAGGAGTGGCTTGGCGAATTGTTAAGTCCGGAATTAAAGATTATAAGAAGTCCCCGCAGCTACAACTCCCAGATCGGAAATCCCTTGTCTGTCTGGCTCATGGATGAGAGGTTCGATCTGGCTATTTTTGAGGCAGGAATCTCCAAACCGGGAGAGATGGAGAAACTGGAGGCAATTTTGAAACCTGAACATGGGATATTTACCCACCTTGGGAAGGCACATCTCGAAAACTTCAGCTCCATAGAAGAATTGATCGATGAAAAGTTGAAACTCTTTCTAAATTCGAAACTGTTAGTTTATTGCCGGGATTTTGATTTACTCTCCACGGCTATTCAAAAACTGAAATTTAATGGAGATTGCCGGATTTTCAGTTGGTCGGCCAGCGATTCCACCGCTGATCTGCATATTATTCAGAAAACCCGAAATGCCGGATCGACAACAATCGAAGGAATTTATCAATCCAAAAGAATTTCAATCACCATCCCGTTTACTGATGATGCCAGCATTGAAAATGCCATTCATTGCTGGGCTTATATGTTGGCTATCGGGTCCTTTTCGGAGACCTTATCCGATAGATTTCTGAAGATTACCCCTGTTGCGATGCGGCTTGAAATGAAAAAGGGGATAAACGGCTGCACCTTAATCAACGATTCCTATAATTCTGATACCGCTTCGCTGGTTAATGCGCTCGATTTCATAAGCCAACAGTCAGATAGCGGGAAAAAGCGGACAACTGTAATTATCTCAGATATTCTTCAGTCGGGTGAAAATCCCGAATTACTCTACCGTGAGATCGCCGATTATATCCAAATGCGTCACATCGACCGGGTGATTGGCATCGGACCGGAGATCAGCCGTTTTAATACTATGTTCACTACCCATGAAAAGCTGTTTTTCCCTTCATCGGATGAGTTTTTACTTCATTTCAGGGAGAGCGATTTTTCCCGGGAGGTAATCCTGTTAAAGGGGGCACGTCAATTTCGGTTTGACCGGATCTCAGATCTGCTTCAGGAGAAGGCACACCAGACGGTGATGGAGATTGACCTTGATGCAATGGTTTATAACCTTAATTATTATAAAAAAAAGCTGAGTCCGGCAACTAAGGTTATGGCCATGGTGAAGGCGTTCTCTTATGGCACAGGATCGGTTGAGGTAGCAAAAGTACTGCAATACCAGAAAATAGATTTTCTGGCTGTGGCTATAGCCGATGAAGGGGTTGAACTCCGAAATAGCGGGATTGATAGTCCCATCGTGGTTATGAATCCTGAACGCCATAGTTTTGATGCTATGATTGAAAACAGGCTGGAGCCAAATATTTACCGGTTTGAACTGCTGGAGCAATTTGATGAGGCGCTGCAGCGAAATGCAGTGACCAACTTCCCTGTTCATCTGAAAGTTGATACAGGGATGAAACGGCTCGGGTTCGATAATTCTCAGGAATTAAAAAAGGTGGCTGATTATATCGTGAAACACGATACAATGTATGTCAGGTCGCTCTTTTCACATCTGGCCGTAAGTGATGATACTGGCAATGATCTGTTTACACAGACTCAGTTCAGCCGCTTTCGGGAGTTTTGTGATATTGTGACTGAATTATTCGATTACAAAATCTTAAGACATATCTTAAATTCTTCGGGTATTGAGCGATTCCCCGGGATGGAACTTGACATGGTTCGCCTTGGAATTGGTCTTTATGGTGCAAGTCCCGCCGTTCAGAACGAGTTGCATAATGTTGCGACCCTGAAGACGACAATTTCGCAGATCCGGACTGTTCAACCAGGCGAGACAATCGGTTATGGGCGGAAAGGTATTGCAGACAAACCGCTCTCCATTGCCATTCTCCCGATAGGTTATGCTGACGGACTTAACCGCAGGCTGAGCAACGGGGTAGGCAAGGTATTGATAAACGGGAAAAAAGCTCCTGTTATCGGTACCATCTGTATGGATATGTGCATGGTGGATATCACAGGTATCACCGCCAGTGAAGGGGACCGGGCAATTATTTTCGGTGAAGACCTTCCGGTGACTGAAGTTGCGGCTTTATTGGGGACAATTTCCTACGAAATCCTCACATCGGTAGGACAGAGGGTTAAACGGGTGTATTTTAAGGAATAATGTGCTAATTTGTTAATGTGCTAATTTGCCAATTGAAAATGAGCTAATTTGAAAATCAGGTAATCAATGAGATCACTATCTTAAGGCACGCCCAACCTGGTTAAATCTTGATTTCCGCAATTACAAATCCTTTCCTAAACCCCTACAGCCTAAACCCCTACAGCCTAATATCCTACAGCCTAATATCCTACAGCCTATTAGCCTATTTAGAACGGTGCCCCCTCGATTAATTGATCACTGGGTCTCCCGAATCCGGAGGAGGGTATGCCGGTTCCTGCGGATAACGGTTCGTAATTCATTTTTGAGCGATAGATCGACTCTTTTTTCCCTTCTCCCAGGTCATCGGGCATTGTTCCTGTGGAGACCTCTTCAAGGTTGCTGAATTTAGCCAGTGAGGCTTTAAATGCAAGTTGAACATCACCAACAGATCCGTTACGGTGCTTGGCAATGATAATTTCGGCAACACCCAGCAATGAGTTTCCGTCAGCGTCTTGTGTGATGCCGTAGTATTCGGGACGATGGATGAACATGACCATGTCGGCATCCTGTTCAATGGCTCCCGATTCACGTAAATCCGATAACTGGGGACGTTTCCCATCGCGTGATTCAACCGACCGGTTCAGCTGCGAAAGGGCAATAATCGGTACGTTAATCTCTTTGGCAATCGCTTTTAGATTTCTTGAAATTGTACTTACCTCCTGTTCACGGTTTCCCTTTACATCGTTCCCGGCTGTCATCAGCTGCAAATAATCGACGATAACAATTCCGATATTGTGTTGCATCTTAAGCCTTCTGCATTTGGCCCTGAATTCGAAGATTGATAATGCCGGAGTGTCATCAATAAACAAAGGGGCATTTTCCAGATTTTTAATTCTTCGGTTAAAAAGTTCCCACTCCCAATCTTCGAGTTTTCCACTCTTTATTTTTTCTGAACCTAGTTCTGTTTCAGCTGCAATAAGCCTTAAAACCAGCTGCATCGATGACATCTCAAGTGAGAAAACAGCAACAGGGACCTGTTTTAAGACGGCCATGTTGCGTGCCATGGAAAGGACGAACGCGGTCTTTCCCATCGCCGGACGTGCTGCAACAATCATTAAATCTGTATTTTGCCAACCGGAAGTGATCTTGTCGAGTTTATGGAACCCTGATGCTATACCGGATAGCCCATCGGGCTTTTTCGCATTTTCCTCTATCCGTTCAATCGCCTCGCGCAGCAATGGCTTGATGGGTTGCGATTCTTTGGAGATATTTCCTTCTGTGACTTTGAATAGTGATGCTTCTGCGTAATCAATCAGGTCGTCAAGCTCCATGGAATCATCAAACGATTTAACCTGGATCTCAGAGGAGATCCGGATTAATTCCCGCTGAATAAATTTCTGTGCGATAATGCGGGCGTGAAATTCTATATGTGCTGCCGAAGCCACCCTGCTGGTTAGTTGAGTGATGTAAATTGGCCCCCCCACTTCATCAAGCTCCTGCCTGTTCTTTAATTCCTGCGTTACCATCAAAAGGTCAACCGGCTTTTCATTGGCAACCAGATGCTGAATGACAGTATAGATTTTCTGATGCTCTTCCTTATAAAAACTTTCAGTCTTTAAAATAGCTGCAACCCCGGTGAACGCATCTCTTTCGAGCATCAGGGCTCCCAGTACAGCTTCTTCCACCTCCGGCGCCTGAGGTGGAATTTTCCCGTATTGAGCATTAAGCTGTTCAACCGTCATTTTAGGTTTTGTCCGGTTCCGGAAATTATTTGATTCAGCAGCCATGAGGTTAATTTAAATCTGAAATATTATTAATTGTAATCAGTTGATTCATAGTAATTAAAATGAAATACAACGAATTTTATATCCGGAGTATTTCAAGCATGTAAATTAAGCTTATTCCTTCAAAAATAGGAAGCAATTTTTGATTTTAAAACCGGAATTCGGGTGATTTCAGGGGTATCAGTTTCCGATTCAGCTTCTTGCGCTACAGGAAATAATTGCCAACATGTTATTAACACAGTTATTGACAAAATGTGGATAACGAATCTGAAAATATATCTGATTGTTAATTCTGCTGCTATCATGTCCCATCTGATAGCCTGGCAAGAATAGTTTTACCACAGATTACACAGATGTACACAGATTAAAAATCTCATTTTGCAGATTAATCTGCGAGAATCGGGGTAATCTGTGGTGCCATTTTATTCATGTATGGGCACAAATGAGCAGCCAGTTGCCTGCCGCCTGCTGCCAGCTACCGTTTGCCGTATGCCAGCTGCCAGTTGGCGGCAGCCATTTCCTACTCAAATATCTTCAGCTATTTGCTGTTTAACCCTTCATTGATAATATCGGTAAGCAAGTCGGTCAGATTAAGCCCCATCGCATTGATCTGCTGCGGGATAAAGCTTGTTTCAGTCATTCCGGGGATCGTGTTCACCTCCAGAAAGTTAAACGTTTCCCCTTGCAATATATAGTCAATGCGCACAATCCCACTACAGTTGCAGAGGTCGTAAATTTGCGCGGAGATGGTTTGAACTTTCAGGGTCAGTTCTTCAGAAATCCGGGCAGGTGTAATTTCGTCTGCCATTCCGGGTATATATTTTGCTTCATAATCGAAGAACTCGTTTTTAGGGATTACCTCTGTAACCGGGAATACGAGTTTACGTGCCCCGATTTTGACTACGCCGCATGTAAATTCTTTACCATCGATGAATTGCTCAATAATAACTTCAGGGCTTTCGTCGAGCGCTTTATTTACCGCTTCAACCAGATCCTCACCGTTTTTTACTTTCGTCACGCCAAAACTCGATCCCCCTGCGCTGGGCTTAACAAACAGGGGAAGTCCCAGTGATTCGACAATCTGTGCAGAACTGTATTTTTCACCGGCCATCAAACGCACAGAATTGGCCATCGGGATACCAAAACTTTTTAAGTAGTTATTGCAGAAAAATTTATTGAATGTGAGGGCAGAGGATTGTACATCGCATGAGGAGTAGGGAATTTTGAGCATTTCGAAATAACCCTGCAGAAGACCATCTTCTCCGGGTGTTCCGTGGATGATAATATAGGCATAGTCAAATTGGTGTTTCTCGCCACTTAAAGTGAAGGAGAAATCGGATTTATCGATAGTGGCTATCTGGTCTTCCCCATCCAGAACGACCCATTCTTCCCCTTTGATCATAACCAGCCATGGAGAAAAAATATCCCTGTTGATCGCTTTTAAAACATTGGCTCCACTTTTAACTGATATGACATACTCAGAGGAATCTCCGCCTGCAACAATCGCAATAATTTTTTTGCTCATGGGGTAACTAATTTTATGGTTATTAACGAAAGACCTGGATAAGTAAGAATATTTTGATTCCGAATTATTTGCTGCTGTCTATTGGCTACTGGCCTTAACTCTTTTCCCGATTCTCTTTTATCATGACCCTTATTAGAAAAAAAATAAAACAGATCCCTAAGAGGTCCAGCCAATTGCCAGTAGCCAGTTCCCATCTTAATGTTTTTATATTCAAATCTCCAGTAGCCAAAATTATTCAATATCTCTGTTTGATATGTAGCTACGCCATTTTTCCACCAATTGTTCCAGGTTTTCAGGTAATTCTGAATCAAATAGCATCTCTTTTTTGGTTACCGGATGGACAAAACCCAAAATTTTTGCATGGAGTGCCTGACCGGGAATCAGCTTAAAGCAGTTTTCGACAAATTGTTTGTATTTCGCAAAGGTTGTTCCTTTAAGAATTTTGTCACCTCCGTAAACATCATCATTAAAGAGCGGATGACCGATGTGCTTCATATGAACCCTGATCTGATGGGTTCTGCCTGTTTCCAGAACGCATTCAACAAGATTGACATATCCTAGCCGTTCGATGACGCGGTAATGCGTTATGGCCGGTTTTCCGCTCTCTCCATCGGGGAACACAGTAAAGACCTGCCGGTTTTTAGGGCTTCTTCCAATATTTCCTTCGATGGTTCCCTCTTCCGATGCAAGATTCCCCCAAACTAATGCAACATATTTCCGTTTGGTTGTCTTATTGAAGAACTGCAAAGCCAGATTTAGTTTAGCCAGTTCGGTCTTTGCAACTACCAGTAAACCTGATGTGTTTTTATCAATCCGATGGACTAGCCCAGGCCTTGGGTCATTGCCGCCATACAACTCCAGATCCTGATATTTAAAAACAAGACCATTTACCAGTGTCCCGCTGTAATTTCCATGTCCCGGATGAACGACCAGGCCAGCCGGTTTATTGATAATCATCAACTCATCATCCTCATAAACTACATTAAGCGGAATATCTTCCGGAACGAGCTTAAGTTCGCGACGGGGATAATCCAGCATAATTGTCACCTCTTCACCCGGCTTCACCCGGTAATTCGACTTGACCTGCACTCCGTTGACAAAAATACTCCCTGCATCAGCTGCAGCCTGGATCCGGTTTCGGGAGGTTCCCTCCATGCGGTTGACAAGGAATTTATCGATTCTCAACAATCCCTGACCCTGATCTGCTACAAAACGGTAATGTTCAAATTGAGTAATTTCTTCATTGGCATCATCCAATAAATCATCCGGATCTTCATCAATTTTTACTTTACTCATTTATTGTCAGTTTATTTAATGGAGGTAGAGTCGGAGGATAGAGGTCTTATTTTCAACCATAGATCGACCGAAACACCGGGCATAACGCGTGTTAATGAATCAGGGGGTGGCATCTGTTTCCAAACAATGGCACTTAACGAATCGGCAGAATTTGCTACAGACGGATCAAAAATAACTGATCCCACAGATAATGATCTGCTTCTTAAAATATTCTGGGCAACTGAAAGGGTAACGGACATAAGATCAGGAATTATGGTAGCTCCACCCAACATTTTTTTCCCAACCACAAGATCGATGGTTGATCCGTTTCCTAATTTGGAACCAGGAGTAAGCGTCTCTCCTTCATGTCGTTGTTCCAGAACCAGATCATCAAATTCTGAAGGGCGCAACATTATGTTTCCCAGTGCAAATCCTTTGGATTCAAGTAATTCTCTGGCCTGCCGGATGGAAACATCTGTGAGCTTTGGAACTTCAACCTGTTCAGGCATAAAGGAAGCTATTGTGATATAAATAAGCCTGTTTGGCTTAATTTTATGGCCTGCAGAGGGATTTTGAAAAATTACTGTTCCGGGGATAAAATTTTTCCGAAAGACTGAATCCTCAATAACGTAGCGGAAATTGTGATCATTTGTAAGCGATTCCACTTGTTTTATCGTAAGTCCTTTCAGGCTTGGTGTGGCGAAATTCTCTCCCTGATTGGTATAAAGTGAAAGCATGAAAAGGGTCACCCAGATCAAGGCAATCGTCAGTAATACAGCAATCCCCAGGTTTTTTAGAAAAGTTTTATGGAGGAGAAATTCTTTTATCCGCATACCAGAAGTTTCAAATAATTTTTCTTTAACAACAAAATTAGTCAGAATATTCCAATAAACACAAAATGTGTAGAGACGTTGCACGCAACGTCTCTACACATTTTGTATAATTTTACGGAACTACAACCTTTTATCTCTTATGCTGAGGTTCGTCCGAAACGCTAAGTTTTTTACGGCCTTTGGCACGACGCGCTTTCAAAACTTTGCGTCCGTTTGCGGTAGACATTCTTTCACGGAATCCGTGTTTGTTTCTCCTCTTCCTATTCGATGGTTGAAATGTTCTTTTCATCGGAAAAATATTTTATTAATTAAAACTGTTTCTTTCTAAATTGGAGTGCAAAAATAGAATTTTTTTTGTTGCCGGCAAAGCAAAAATCAATTTAGAATGAATTTATTTCATCTCCCTACCGATTTATAGGCAGATAGATCACTTTTTTTGTTTCAAAATAGGGCTCTGCAAAGAAACCGGAGATCTCTGTAACCTCAATCTGACTCATGAAATTTCGGATTTCTTCCTGGAAATCACCCCCTTTGAGGTAGATGATTCCGTTTGGCCGTGAATTTTGTGGTTTGCGTGCAATATTTTTTCTTACCAATCCAACAAAGTCAGGGAAAGCGGTGACGGCTCTTGAAATCACGAAATCAAATTCCTCCTTTACTTCCTGAACCCGTGTATGAATGGCCGTTATATTTTTAAGCCCAAGTTCTTCAGCCACAGCCTGAACTACCTTGATTTTTTTTCCAATTGAATCAATCAGTGTAAATTCACTTGTTGGAAACAAAACAGCAAGCGGTATACCGGGAAATCCACCCCCTGTACCAACATCAAGGATTTTTGTGCCAGGTCTGAAGCTGATTATTTTGGCGATAGCCAGTGCGTGGAGTACATGTTTCTCATAAAGCGAATCGATATCTTTGCGTGATATGACATTGATCTTCTCGTTCCATTCGCGGTAAAGCGGGGCCATTTTTTCAAAACAACGAACCTGTTCAGCAGTTAAATGGGGGAAATAGGTTAAGATTTTCAACATATCTCCTGAGAATTTAGGGGGGTTACCATTTGCGTTTTTTACGTTTAAACAGCTGTTTGAATGATAAATAGCTATTGTAAAAAATAACGGCGGACCGCATCACCAACAAACCCGGGAATAGTTTCTTTTCCCCGATACGGTTCAGTGCAACAATTCCCCAGATCAGCTCATTGATGATCTTAAAGAGCCAGATTCCCGCAATCCAGAATCTCCAGGGTGAAAGGATCAGTAACGCAATCATCGATGCGTCAAATATTAGTCGGCTAAATACGTTAATCCGCAGATAGAGTTTTTGACCGAAGGTGAATTTTTTCTTAATCAACAACTGTTTCTTTTTGAAGTTAATCCCGTCCTGCCATTGTGTATCTCCGGAATAACTTACAACAGTGGATCGGTCGAAAAGGAAAGTTGTGTTTTTGCGGTTTGATAGTTTATTAATATACAATTCATTTTCGCTGAAACGTGAATCCAGTACTCCGGCAAACCCTTTGAGATTAAGAAATTGTTCCCGTTTATAAGCAATGTTCATATCGCTGAAAGGCATTGGCATTCCTAGGTAACGGGCCGACCCGTAAAGCAGGAAGGAGTCAAAATTCTCATACCTGAAAAATTTCTGCATCGAACCTTCGGTATTGGTATATTTCACAAATCCAAATACAGCTTCTGTTTTGGGATGAATACCGGAGGCAAATGATTTCAGCCACTCTTTACTTCCAACCCTGCACAGCGGATTTAAAAATATCAGCCACTCTTTTGATGCCGCTCTTACTCCGATGGTAATAACAAGCGCATTGGGGAAATCGGTCTCCTGAATTATGCGGCTGGTTTTAAGCTTGTCGGATTGATATTTCAGTTCGGTAAGATACCATTCTGTGCCATCGGATGAACAATCATCAACAACGACAACCTCAAAATCGGGATAATCCTGCTCCAGAAGTGACGGGATTAGTTCTCTCAGATTCTCCTCATAGTTACGTGAGGGAATTATTATGGAAATAGATGGATACTCACCATGTTTCTCTTTTTTCTTTCCGCTTACTGTGAACATCGACATAAGCAGCTGGTAAAACAACTGAATGACAAATGTTAGAATAAATCCTATTAGCAGTACAAACTCTGCAACCTCAAATGAAAATCCCCCTATTTCAATCATAACTTGGTGTCAACTAAATGTGGTAAAATTACAAATTGAGAGCCGAACAATCATTGTTTTTCACAATTTTTTCTCTTTTCCTGATATTCTTCTTTAATGACTATCTTTGCGGCGCGAAATTTTGAAAATGAAATTTGAACTTCAAGGGACGACCCCGAACTCAAAAGCTCGGGCTGGGAAAATAGAAACAGCTCATGGCCATATAGATACACCAATCTTTATGCCTGTTGGTACAATTGGTTCCGTCAAAGGTGTCCATTTTAAAGATCTGAAGGACGATATCCTGGCTCAGATCATTCTTGGGAATACCTACCACCTCTATTTAAGGCCCGGAGTCGATATTATTGAAAAAGCCGGTGGTCTTCACCGGTTTATCGGATGGGATAAGCCTATTCTAACCGACAGCGGAGGGTTTCAGGTTTTTTCATTGGGCGATATCCGGAAGTTAACCGAGGAGGGGGCGAGGTTTCAATCTCACATCGATGGTTCACGCCATCTGTTTACCCCTGAGAATGTAATCGATATCCAGCGTTCCATCGGTGCCGATATCATTATGGCATTCGATGAATGTACACCCGGCGATGCGGATTATGATTACGCCAGGAAATCACTCGAACTTACACAGCGCTGGCTCGAACGGTGCATTAACAGGTTTAAGGAAACGGAACCGAAATATGGCTATTCACAATCGCTCTTCCCAATCGTTCAGGGATGTGTTTACGCCGATTTACGCAAAAAAGCCGCCGAACATGTCGCCTCATTTGACAGCGACGGATATGCCATCGGAGGGCTCTCGGTGGGCGAGAAAGAAGCTGATATGTATGAGATGATTGAGGTTGTTAATGACATCCTTCCCGAGGATAAACCACGATATCTTATGGGTGTTGGGACTCCGGTCAATATTCTGGAGGCAATCGACCGCGGTGTCGATATGTTCGACTGT
The DNA here is from genome assembly GCA_903904515.1 of uncultured Bacteroidia bacterium. GTDB lineage: Bacteria > Bacteroidota > Bacteroidia > Bacteroidales > Prolixibacteraceae > JAAFHB01. The sequence continues at coordinate 26,109 of CAIVCR010000038.1, read as the reverse complement.
GTGATGCCGACACGAAACGGGCGAAACGGCATGCTTTTTACCCGGAACGGGATTATCAATATTAAGAACAATAAATGGAAGGACGATTTTTCTGCAATTGATCCTGAAGGGACCTCATTTGTCGACCATCAATATTCAAAGGCGTATCTGCGCCATCTCTTTAATGCAAAGGAGATGCTGGGAGCCCAGATTGGAAGCATTCACAACCTGGCATTCTACCTTTGGCTGGTCGGGGAGGCTCGGCAACAAATTTTAAATGGGACATTCAAAGGGTGGAAGGAACAAATGGTCAGACAAATTGGGAAGCGACTTTAAAATAGTATCATATTTATTCATAAACTGAAGACAAATGGTCACAAAATATATTAAAAGGATCGACCTGTACATCATAAAGAAATACCTGGGTACTTTCTTTCTGGCGATTGCTTTGATTATCAGTATATCCATGATTTTCGATGTTTCCGAGAATATTGATGATTTTATCACCAAAAATGCCCCCTTAAAGGCAATTGTCCTCGATTACTACCTGAACTTTATCCCATATTATGCAAATCTCTTCAGCGCCTTGTTCACCTTTATTGCGGTAATATTTTTTACCAGCAAGATGGCTTACAACTCTGAGATAATAGCTATTCTGGCGAGTGGGGTTTCCTACAAACGATTAATGCGTCCCTATATGATAGCTTCAGGTGTTATTGCATTGATGTCGTGGGCTTTAGGAAATTTCGTGATCCCTTCTGCAACAGATGCACGTGTAAAATTCAGGAATACCTATATCAATAACGAATTTGTGAATGTTGACAGGAATATTCATCGTCAGCTGGAACCCGGGATGTACGTGTATATGCAAAGCTATAACAACAAACTTGATGTTGGCTATAAATTCTCGATTGAAAAGTTCGAAGGTAAAAAACTAATGACTAAACTGATAGCAGAGAGTATCAAGTGGGATCGGGATAAGAAGAAATGGGTAATTCAAAATTTTTATGAGCGTGATTTGACTGGTGAGCAGGAGGTTATAACTACCGGTCTCTCCCGGGACATGACACTCCGAATGCAGCCAGCTGACTTTGGGCAGCAAAATTCGAAGGAGGAGACAATGGATTACTGGCAGATCAACGCGTATATCAAGGATCTGAAATTACGCGGAGTGGATAATGTGGCCCGCTACCAACAGGAGAGTTATAAACGGACGGCAGGGCCGGTCAGTACCTTTATATTGTCTGTGATCGGAGTTTCATTAGCCTCCCGACGGATGAGAGGAGGACTGGGAATCCATCTGGGTCTTGGCCTGTTGCTCAGCTTCTCATATATCATGTTTATGCAGGTCTCCACGATCTTCGCAGTAAAGGTGGGCTTCAATGCACTGCTTGCCGTTTGGCTTCCCAACATGATCTATTCGCTGATCGCGATTGGGCTCTATCGGTGGGCTTCAAAATAATTAGAATATTTCACCGGAATAGTCTATTCTTTGATTTATAAATAATTAGGGAAGTTTAATTTAGAAATATAGGACCTGGAAAGCAAAATTTATTGTACTTTTGCGTCCGGGTTTTTATCCAAAAAGAGTCTGTTTTTGGTAACAATCGATCAATTAGTAATTTAAAACGCACTTATGTCATTTAAGAGAAACATCCTTGACCTCCGCAAAAGAAAGAAGGAGGCGCAGCAGGGAGGTGGCGAAAAAGCCATTGAGAAGCAGGTGGCGATGGGCAAGAAAACAGCCCGGGAAAGAATTAAAGCCATTCTTGACGAAAACTCATTTCACGAGTATGATCTTTTTGTTGAACACACAGGACGTGATTTCGACATGGAGAAAAAGGTATTGCATGGTGATGGTGTCATTATCGGAACCGGAACTATGTACAATCAGCCTGTGGCAATCTACGCGCAGGACTTTACTGTTGCAGGTGGATCGCTGGGGCTTATGCATGCCCGTAAGATTACCAAAATTATGGATCATGCCCTTAAGATGCGTGTTCCGCTGATCGGGATCAATGACTCGGGTGGTGCCCGTATTCAGGAAGGTGTGAATTCTCTTGCCGGTTACGGGGAGATATTTTACCGAAACACGATTGCTTCGGGTGTAATCCCTCAGATCTCGGTTATTCTCGGCCCATGCGCCGGAGGAGCTGTTTATTCTCCTGCCTTGACAGACTTTGTTTTTGTTGTTGAGAATATCTCCAAAATGTTTATTACAGGTCCTGGAGTGATTAAAAGCGTACTTGGCGAAGAGATTTCAATGGAAGAGCTTGGCGGCGCAATGGTTCACAGCGAAATAACGGGAAATGCCCATTTCTTTGCCAGGAGTGAAGACGAATGTTTTGCGCAAATTAAGAAGCTCATTACATTCATCCCCTGGAACAATGCCCAAAAGGCTCTTAAATTCCCTATCCAGGAACCAAAAATCACAAAAAGTATTGAAGAGATTGTTCCTGTTGACCCGCATAACCCATACGATATTCGCGACATCATTAAAGCGGTGACCGATGGTTCTGACTTTTTTGAAATTATGGAATATTTCGCCAAAAATATTGTTATCGGATTTGGACGTATTCAGGGAAATACGATTGGTTTTGTAGCCAATCAGCCCATGTACCTTGCCGGAGTGCTTGATTGTGACAGCTCGGATAAAGCTGCCCGCTTTATCCGGTATTGCGACGCCTTTAATATCCCTATTGTGACACTTGAAGATATGCCCGGCTATCTGCCCGGCGTTGACCAGGAGCATGCAGGGGTGATCCGGCACGGAGCCAAATTGCTTTACGCATATAGTGAGGCAACTGTTCCAAAAGTTACCGTGATTATTCGTAAAGCCTATGGTGGAGGTTATATCGCCATGAATTCGCGCCATCTTGGAGCTGACTTCGTATTTGCCTGGCCAACGGCCGAAATTGCGGTAATGGGGCCTGAAGGAGCTGCAAACATCGTATTTAAGAAGGAGATCGATGAGGCTGAAAATCCAGCCGAAATGCGGAAACAAAAAATACAGGAGTACAAAGATAAGTTTGCGAACCCGTTTGTTGCAGCCTCAAAAGGATATATCGACGAGGTGATTGAACCGTCTGAAACACGGGCAAGACTTATTCATTCACTCGAAGTATCAGGGAGTAAAGTTGATCAGCGCCCCGCTAAAAAACATGGTGTCCCACCATTCTGATCCGAATTTCGCGTAAAGAAATAAATTATGGAAGATAACAGTTTGAATTATCAGATTTTTGTTGTTAACAGTGCAAAATATTTGACATTGACTACAACAAAATATGACAGACGTAAGAAATACCTGCCAATTGATCCGAAAGAGGTACGCTCAATTATACCAGGATCGATTATTGATATCCTGGTTACTCCAGGGCAGGTATTGAAAGCTGGTGAGGTATTACTGATACTTGATGCCATGAAAATGTATACCCAAATTGAGATGCCATTCGATGGCGTGATCAAAAGTATCCATATCGAAAAAGGTGACCGGATTCCAAAAAATACAGTGATGATCACTATTGAATAAAGATGGATTCTAATTCCTTAACTGAAAAGGGGTTTCTCAGCCGTTGAGAAACCCCTTTTGTTTCGTTAAATTTGCAATTTCAATGAAATGAATTAATCGCTTAATATATTGTAATTGAGTATCTTCCATTTGTGTAAGCGATACCTGACAGTGACATTTAATACTCCAAGTCCATATTTTACACTCCTGAGAAAACTGATGGAGGAGGCTTCTTCAAAATAATGGGTCGGGCAGGTAATCTCAGCGATTTCATAACCGGCACTGAAAATCTGGGCAATAATTTCGTTGTCGAAAATAAAATCATCAGAATTGCTGTTGTAGTGAATTTTACGGAGCACCTCCGTGCTAAATGCACGGTAACCAGTATGGTATTCCGATAATTTCTGACTTAAAATAAAATTCTGAAATAGGGTTAGAAACCGGTTTGCAATATATTTGTATAGGGGCATTCCTCCCCGCAGCGCACCTACACCTAAAATTCGGCTTCCGAAAACCACAGGATAAACACCATGGGCAATCAGGTAACACATAGAGTGAATTAGTTTTGGAGTATATTGATAATCAGGATGTAACATTACGACAATATCTGCATTGATTTCAAGGGCTTTATTGTAACAGGTTTTTTGGTTCCCCCCGTAACCCATGTTATTGTCATGCTTTATCACATACTGAATGTTCAGCTTCGAGGCCAAAACCGATGTTTCATCAATGCTGTTATCATCAACAAGGATCACATAATCAACAATGTCGCGGGGCACTTCATTCAGCGTCATTTCCAGCGTCTCTTCGGCATTATAGGCCGGCATCACTACAGCAACAGTCTTATTAAGAATCATTACTTATTTTTATCATTTCTTTTCAGCAGAACAAATCCACCTTTTTTTTCAATAACGTCAAGGTGCGGGTTTTTCTCAATTACGGATGGTAAGGCGGTTATTTTTGTGACAAAATAAACCTCCCGGTCAACAGCTCCGTGCAATAAAAACTCCTCTTCATTACAATCCTTGCAGGCACGCTTCATCTTATCCGCATAGAAAAACGGAGCATAGCTATAATAATCCAGCGTGGATACCCATACCGGTTTTTCTTTAAACCGCTCGAGAAACGCAATGGCAGGACCCTGGGAATACTTCTCTATTTTGGGGACGACCAGACAGATAAGCAGGAAGGCAAATAATACAGTACCTCCAAGAATGGCAATCATCTGTTTAACTCCACGCCAGTATTGAACAGCAATAAAAAGTGTGATTGCCAAAAATAGTCCGATCAGAAATTCAAAACCTCCCCAAGTGATGGTTCTGTCGATGCAGGCAATGGCAAAATCGTCCTTTATAAATGTTTTTAAAATATTTGTCGGGACAGAGGTGGCGATCAACTGAAGCGCCCCAGGTATCAGCGCGTAAACCAGACCAACAATAAGTATCAAAATCTTAGTTAATTTACTAAGATTTGCCCCGTTAAAACAAATATCATAGACATAAACAGCGGCAAGATAACTAAGCGGGAAATAGCACAGCGAACTGTAGTGAACAATTTTTGTCTGTACCAGAGAAAATATCACCAGGACAATCAAAAAAAGGATGATCATTAGTTTCCGGAAATCGTTATTGAAACTCTCTTTTTTGAAGAATACCCTGAGTGCTAAGATAGAGGATGGGAAAACTCCGAGGAATAAGACTAACGGGTGATAAAAAATAGTGCCGCCATGACCTGCGTCTTCAGTTTTCATCAGGCGCAACTGGTAGATGAAAAAATCGTAAACCAGTTGTGAGTTTCCAGCCAATAACTGATAAATATGATAGGCACCTCCTGATAGGATAAGAACAACCGAAAATAGCAATAAATCAACCCATCTTAAAATCCTTATTTTTCGTTCGATCAGTATATATAACCCTAAAGTCGCTCCAAACAACAAAATTGCGACAGGTCCCTTGGTTAAAACAGCAAGACCTAGTATTCCTGCAGAGAGGATCACATTTTTAAAACCCTTGAGGTTCAGCTCTCTTTGTTTGAGGTATTGGTACGCAAAAAACAAGGCTGAAAAGATAAACAGGTTAAACCACGGATCGATAATTCCCGATTTAAAATAGAGGAAAGGTAATATTGATCCTCCATAGGCTAATGCCCAGATTAGTCCAAATTTATAATTTCGCAACCCTTTGCCAATTTCAAAAAGGACCAGTAACGTGAGCACACCACAAATGGCATTGGGAAACCTGGCCGCGAACTCATTAATCCCAAACGCCTTCATGCTAAGAACCTGCATCCAGATAAATAGCGGGGGTTTCTCCCAGAAGGGGATAAAATTGATGCTGACGGTGCTGTAATTTCCCGACACCAACATCTCACGCGCCGATTCTGCGAAGTTGATTTCATCCCAGTCAAACAGATGGACTAAGCCGTTGAAGGGGAGAAATAAAAGGAGTCCTGCAAGGACGATTAAAACCCTTAACCGGGTTTCGACGGAGATGTTTTTTATCATACGGTTTGTTGTCTGGCAAAAAACCGCGGCCTGTATTTGATTCTTTTGTCCATCCAGGCACTTTTAACCAGTCTTCCCGGAAAATAGCACACCAGGGTAATCAGTATCCCAATAAATGCTCCGACAACTACATCTGCCGGGAAATGAGCCGAAAGATACATTCTTGAATACCCGACAAAAAAGGCAATTAAGAATAGGATAAATTTAGCAAACTTGTTATTTATAATAATCGACAAATACAATCCGACACTAAAAGCGGTCGCGGTGTGACCGGAGGGGAAAGTGCTAAGAATGGGCGGATTATAACCCGGAACCAGATGAAGCAACTGTGAAGTTCCAAAATAGGATACCGGGCGGTTCATCTCGGGGTATATATGATCTTTAAAAATATTTACAATGATGGTGATCAGAAGGGTGATAATTAAAAAAGTCAGTGCTTCACGGAAGGAGATCCAAAGCAAAACCAGAATCAATAAGGCAGCGATAATTCCATCGCCAAGGTTTGTCCAGTAATAAAACAGGAAATCGGCAAATCCTGAATAGTGTTTATTGACGTGCAGGAACAGTTGTGCATTGCCATAGATTCCCAGCAGGATCAAAAATAAGAAGGAGAATAGCAAATAGGGGATGAAAAAATTTCTGTTTTCCCAGATTACCTTGCCCAAAAAAGAGGTTTTACTAAAATTTAAATCCATTGACTAAAATATTTCGCAAATATAACATCCTATTATTTCACAATTGTTTCAATCTGATCAAATATTTGTTAAATCAGACAGAAGAATTTAAAGGAGAGATTAAATATTCCGGTTAAGCTGAATTAATCACTTTGGAACCTGTAAATCCGGGGTTTGTTCACCCTTGTCTAATGCTCTGTATATTCCGAGAATATTTTCAAGAGAACTATTCGGGCTTATTGGTATCCCCAACTTAACCAGTAGTTTTTCAGCCTCATTTTTCGGGTCTACCCGTTTCAGCGTCTCATCGTGGACAAAATTCAGGTATTTGAGGATCCAAAATGCATTAAACAGATGAAAGTACCGTTTTTGAAAGACAAGGGCATTTGAACAATTATCTTTTAATTCAATGAGCTGGTCAACCGAATGCATATTTATACAGTAGGATTGTAAAGAAGGATTCAATGAATCGAAAAATTCTGCGATTTCCTCCATGCTCAGTGACCAAAACTTTGAAGAATTTGTAAAGAGTGTTTTCAGATGACCAAAGGCCTCAAGGGAATAGGTAGAATACAATTCCGAAGATCCCTCTGTCCATTTTTTCAGGGCCGCACCGGTTCCAAACGGAACCCTGTCTGAGATACGGGAAGCGGGAATGACAGTCGTTGCATTGATTGTCCCATAGTGATCGAGCAAAACCAGCTTGTGCAAAAAGTAGAAGTCTTCTCCTGCTTTGCGTCGGTTCATCCCGCCCTGCTTGACATAAGCCGAGGCTTTGAGCGTAAAACTTGAACCAACAGTATGAATAGCGTGCGGGTACCCGCTCCAGCACATGGCATTTTTATAATATCTCATGTGAAGCTCATAGCGAATAATCCCTTCTTTGGTAGCCTCATCCAGCCCCTTACCGTCAAGAGGATGTTCGAAATTCAGGAGGAAAAAATTATTTTGGGACGAGATTTTAAAACTCTGTTCGATCGTTTGAAAGTAGTTGGGAGAAACGGTGCTGTCAGCATCAAGCGAAATAATTATCCCATCGGATGAATGGCTGGCTGCAATTTGTTTAACAGCCTCGTCCATCCCCAGTTTACGGGCCCACCCAACACCGGCCCATTTTTGTGGAAGTGAATGGGCATATATCCGCTGCACATGAAAAAACAGGTCAGGATGCAGTTTTTTCCATTCTGCAATTTCTTCCAGTGTTGAATTATTTCTGGATATTGATTCCGGCGTCGAATTTTCAGCATCATTTACTACGATCAAGACCGTTACTTTTCCTTCCGGAGGATGGCAATTGGCCAGTGATTCAAGCGTCAATGCAATGTCAGGTTCGTTGTAACAAGGTATTACAACAAACATGGCAATATCGTCTCCAGCGTGATCCAAGCACTTGGAATAGTGGTCGTTCTGTCTGGTGATATACCTCTGAAAAATATTCATAAAGGGAGATGGTCCTACCTGTCTGCTCTTCTTTATGCATCGGCGACCGATAAACGGACCTCGGTTTTAACTTATTTAGCTAAAGCCCTGTAACGGTCATTGAGCCCTTGTGTCACCTCTTTGGTAATATTGAACTGAGGTGAACCTTCCAGCATACTTGAACTATTGAGTATGAAATCGTATTTTTTGATCTGGTTGTAACTCTTTAAATAAGACGCAATACTATCGACAATTTGTTGACTGATCTGCCCTTGCATTTCATTTAATTTTTGAGTGAGTTCATAATCAAGCTTTTGAATCTCCTGCTGAACACCCACAAGACGCTCCTGTTCCTGTTTCGCGCGCTCTTCAGTTAAAAAGCCACCACGTTGAACCTTTTCCTGGAATGCTGCTGCATCGCGTTCAAATTTAATCCGTTTGTCGGTGTATTCTTTTCGGTAAGTCTCCTTTTTATCCGCAAATTCAGTATTTAATTTCTTGGCCAATTCATAGGTAAATACCATCGAATCCATTTTCACATAGGCGATGGTCAAGGGATTATTTGTCCCTTTTACCTTGTTCGTGGCAGCTGATTTTTCCTTGCTACTTCCACCAAAATAGATAATGTAAAGACCTGCAACTGCAAGTGCCAAAACGATATTAATAACTGTCGAGTTCTTCATAAAAAGCATTTATGTTTTATTCTCCTTAATAATTTTGAGTTACAAATATAATTTAAAAGTCGAAGCAGAAAACTACCTGATCAATTTTTGTTTTTCAGAACAACTATTTCTTCACGCAAAAAAATAAAAAATGATCTGCTCTATTGATAAAGGTCATAGATCTGCCAGATTCTCCAATCTACTTTTACATCGTGTAACCGAAAATGAAATTCAGTTTAATCCGACATAAAAATGATCAATCAATTAATTGCTAAAATGCTCCCCTATTTTCCGGAAAGAATCGTTTGGGTTTTTTCGAAACGGTATATATCGGGACAATACATCAGTGATGCGCTTGCCGAATCGCGTAAACTAAACCAACAGGGTGTATTGGTTACTGTTGATTTACTTGGTGAGTATATTACGAATCTCGAAGAGGCAAACAGTTATAAAAGGCAATATATCGAGTTGATAGAGCGGTTTACTGCTGAAAAAATCGACGGAAATTTTTCGGTAAAACCTTCAATGTTTGGATTATTACTCGATTCTGAGGCGTGTTACCATAATTTGTACGAATTGGTTGAAGTTGCCGAAACGTGCAATTCCTTCATCCAGATCGATATGGAGGATTCACTTTGCACATCGATTGAGATTGAAATTTTCAGACGCCTAAAGGTGGAATTTCCCACACGGGTCGGTCTGGCCGTACAGGCCTATATGCACAGGACATTGGATGATTTAAAAAGCCTTGTGGATTTAAATCATGCAGGAGCGCCTTTAAATTTCCGGCTATGTAAAGGTATCTATATTGAGGATGCAAAATTGGCTTACAAGGGGCACCAGGAGATCAGGGATCATTACCTCGAGGATTTACGCTTTATGCTCATGAATGGAATGTATCCAGGTATTGCGACTCATGATAAATATCTGATCGACAAGGCTTATGAGATTGTCGACGAACTAAATGTGCCGAAAAACAGGTACGAGTTCCAGATGTTGTATGGAGTCACACCGCAGCTTAGAAAATCGATTGTAGATAGAGGTCATAAGCTTCGGGTATATGTCCCTTACGGAAAGCAATGGTTTGGATACTCGACGCGAAGACTCAAGGAGAATCCTGCCATGGTCTGGCATATTCTCAAAGCGCTGTTTGTCCGGAATTAACCCGATCCGGATTCAGGAAGAATGAGCCGATTATCTTATTTTGTTAATGATTGAGTCCGGCGTGGATTCAGGACTCATCGCCGATTTTTGGAAGGTTTCGAAATGCTTAATCAACAAGGAGCTTTCATTATTGGAGATCATCTCCCCTGAGATTTTGCCCGGTGAGACAATTGGAGACCCGTAAAGGACGTTAAAGGTCCGGTAACTCTGGGTCGACAACCCGACGGTATTTTCAGGGGTAGCCAACATCCCTTTGTATTCGCTGCGCATTTGGTTGGTTCGCATCATACTGCGGGCATTCATTGCGGCATCATAAACCTTTGGTGCTCTGGTCAAACCTTCAACTACCGCTTTGTCTACATTGTTTTGTGCGATATTCATTGTCCGCTGATCCTCCTGAACCGGCAGAATGATCATCGACGAGGGGTTTACTCTGCGCAAAATAATGACCTCGGCCAATTTGACCGCCTGTTCCCGCATAAAAACACCCATAACATACTCTTCCGATTTAAGGGTATCCGGCACGATGAGCATGGTGGGCTGGTATCCCAGGTAGGTAAATACCACAGTATCCTTAGGAAACCCATAAAACGAAAAGCGCCCTGTTTCATTGGTGGCAAAGTTACTTCTATGGTTAATATTGAAACCTGCACCCGATAATGGCTCCTTTGTTTTACTATCGAAAGCCATGCCGGTAATAAAAATAGATTTAATTTTCTTTTCAGAAATAATCTGCCCTTCTAAGGGAATCTCTAAGTTGCATAAAATCAATGCAATAAATGCTAATCGCACTAAGTTTAGACTTTTCATGGCTCACTTTATTAATCAGTTAGACCATATAAAGATAATCGATTTTTCAAGGTTTTGTTCATTAAACAAAAAGGTTATTTGTCTTTATATCGAAGTAGTGCAGCCAAGATAAATATTGCGCCAATTGTCCCGATGCATCGGGAGCGATTGGCAGCTGGCAATTTTTTGCCCCCAGAAAATTGTAATTTAAGAATAGGTCAAGTATGAAATTAATTATAGATATTCAAGCTAGTTGCTAGTTGCTAAAAGCAAGTAGCAAATCATTTAGCTATTACCACAATGGGAATCTTCTCTACCCATCCAATTCCAGATAGCGCTGGTTATTTAAGTCCCAAATTTCACTTCCAACATGTTTAATAACATCAAAAAAATAACATGACGGCTAAAATAAAAGATTAAGTTTGCAGAACGGATCAGAACAGATGATCTGCAAGTTTTTGTTCATGAAGAAATTCAGTTTTAAACCTAATTTAGATTCAGGAATATCGAAAGTTCAGCAGCTTGTTGATGCTTTACTTCGTTCCATCAATTTTAAGATGCTTCGCGAAGGGGAGGCACTCCCTTCAGTTAACGAACTGATGAAAGAAACTGGTCTGTCTCGGGATACCGTTTTCAAAAGTTATACAGAGCTTAAAAGAAGGGGAATTGTTGAGGCGATACCAAACAAAGGTTATTTCGTTACACGGTCGCAAAAACAGGTCTTTCTTTTTCTGGATACTTTTAAAGCGTATAAAGAGGTACTTTACAACTCATTCAAACAGAGTCTTCCACGTAACGTGATGGTTGATATTAATTTTCACCACTATAATTTCGACCTGTTTGAATCGATCATCCGCAATAGCATCGGGAAGTTCAACTCCTACATCATAATGAATTTCAATCATCCCGATATTCCACAAATTATCGGGGAAATTGATCCTGAAAAATTGCTGCTTATCGATTGGCAAATTCATTCCGGTGAGGGACAGTCTAAGGTTTACCAGGATTTTGGAGAATCTGTTTATCGTTGTCTTTCAACTGGTTGGCACTTACTGCGAAAATATACTGAATTGGTATGTGTCTATCCCCAGTACACTTTTCATCCGATAGAGTCGGTCGAAAACGTAAGCCGGTTTTGTGATGATAATAACTTGAAATTTAGCATTATATACAATATTGAAGAGCTTGATATTCAGATCGGTAAGGTCTACATGGTCTTTGAGGATATCGATTTGGCAGCCATTTTGGAGCAGGCAAACAGTAAGAAATTCAGGCTTCGGGACGATTTTGGGATTCTATCTTATAATGACACGCCAATGAAGAAGTTTATTTCGGATGGAATCTCGGTGATATCGACAGATTTCAAGCTTATGGGGCAAAAAGCTGCAGAGTTTGCAATGTCAAATTCGAAGCTCAATTTTCAGGTGCCGACCGAATTGATCATCCGCGAATCACTTTAATGATCATGACACAACAGAACAGATTTTTTATAACTTTTCAACTTTAAACCGATATGTATCTATTGGGAATTGACATCGGAAGCTCTTCAGTAAAGGCTTCCATCCTGAATGGTGAAACAGGGGAGATCGCAGGATCTTCATTTTTCCCCAAACGTGAAATGACTATCGTTGCCAGTCAGTCCGGCTGGGCCGAGCAGCAACCTGAGCTCTGGTGGGAAAACCTTAAACTGGCTATTCTTGAGGCTCAGTCATTGGCGAAAATTTCGGGACATGATATTATCGGCATCGGAATTTCATACCAGATGCATGGCCTTGTGACGGTTGATAAAGATCAAAATGTGCTGCGTCCCTCTATTATTTGGTGCGATAGCCGGGCTACAGAGATTGGCAATAAAGCCTTCAGAGAGATTGGAAATGAGGCGTGCCTTAATTCCCTGCTCAATTCGCCTGGGAATTTTACAGCTTCCAAGTTGAAGTGGGTAAAAGAAAATGAGCCATCTGTTTATGAAAAGATTGATAAAATAATGCTTCCCGGAGATTATATTGCCATGCGGCTTACCGGAGATATACGGACAACAGCCTCAGGACTATCCGAGGGGATGTTCTGGGATTTCAGGAAGAACATGGTGTCTGACCTGGTTCTCGATTATTATGGTTTCAGGAATGAGCTGATTCCCGAACTGGTTGAATCTTTTGGAATTCAGGGTCATGTTACGGCCAAAATTGCCGGTGAACTTGGTTTGAAACCGGGCATTCCTGTCACTTACCGTGCAGGTGATCAGCCTAATAATGCGCTATCACTGAATGTTTTAAATCCCGGCGAAATAGCGGCAACTGCGGGTACCTCCGGTGTTGTTTATGGTGTGAGTGGCGAAGTTAAATACGACCCCCAATCGCGGGTAAATACATTCGCTCATGTTAACCATTCTGCCGAAGCCAATCGTTTAGGCGTACTGCTTTGCATAAATGGAACAGGAATTCTTAATTCGTGGATGAATAAGAATATTGGTAATCAAAGCTATTCTTACGAACAGATGAATGACCTGGCCGCTAACATCCCAACAGGTTCAGAAGGTGTTTCCATTCTCCCATTCGGAAACGGTGCAGAGCGTGTTCTTGGAAACCGGAATATTGGGGCTCAGATTTGTGGGGTTGATTTTAACCGGCATAGCCAGGGACATCTGTTCAGGGCAGCCCAGGAAGGGATCGTATTCTCCTTCAAGTATGGGATGGATATCCTCAAAGGGATCGGAATCGAGGCCAAAGTGATCAGGGCAGGTCGGGCCAACATGTTTCTGAGTCCGGTTTTCCGAGAGACACTGGCCAATATTTCGGGGGTAACGATTGAATTATACAATACCGATGGTGCCGCTGGTGCCGCTAGAGGAGCAGGCGTAGGAATGGGATATTATGCCTCATTTGCTGAAGCCTTTTCCGGATTGAAAAAACTCGAAATAATTGAACCAGATCCCAGCCAGTACGATCAGATTAATCAGGCCTATGAAACGTGGGAACATAACCTGACTAAATTTATCGGAGTTTAAATAAATCAGGTTATTATCTTTTAGAACGAAGTTAAAAAGAGTATTAAACGATAAAAATTAAATAGTTATGGATGCATTTATTGGTAAAAAAGAGTATTTTCCGGGAATAGGGAAAATTAAATTTGAAGGGGTTGAATCGCGGAATCCGTTGGCTTTTAAATGGTACGACGAAACCAGGATGATCGGCGGAAAATCGATGAAGGATCATTTGCGGTTTGCAATTGCCTACTGGCATACATTCTGTGGTGACGGTGGCGATCCTTTTGGCCCTGGAACAAAAAATTTCCCATGGACTGGTACCCCGGATCCTTTGGAGTCAGCATACAATAAACTGGACGCTGCATTTGAATTTATCACCAAGATTGGTGCCTCCTATTATTGTTTTCACGATACCGATATTGTCGGTGACGGTTCTGTGTTCCAGATTGAAAAACGGATGGGGCAGGTGGTTCCTGTGATGCAGCAGATGCAGAAAGAATCGGGTGTTCAGCTTCTATGGGGGACTGCAAACGTATTCTCAAACCGTCGGTATATGAACGGAGCATCTACAAATCCTGATTTCACTGTCTTGGCGAACGCCGCAGTACAGGTGAAAAATGCAATTGATGCAACCATCGCACTCGGAGGCACAAATTACGTTTTCTGGGGTGGTCGCGAAGGTTACATGACACTTCACAATACCAACACCAAACGGGAAATTGAGCATCTTGGACGTTTCCTTCAAATGGCACGCGACTATGGACGGAAACAGGGATTTACCGGGAACTTCCTGATTGAGCCAAAACCTATGGAGCCAACCAAACATCAGTATGATTTCGATACCCAGACCGTTATCGGGTTCCTTCGTCAATTTGGACTTGAGAAAGATTTCAAGATGAATGTCGAGGTCAATCATGCTACCCTGGCTGGTCATACCTTCTCTCATGAATTACGTATGGCTACTGATGCCGGCCTTTTCGGATCAATAGATGCCAATAAGGGTGACTACCAGAATGGGTGGGATACCGATGAGTTCCCTACCAACATTTACGAGGTAACCGAAGCGATGATTGAAATCATTCAAGCCGGGGGATTCGTTACGGGTGGTATTAATTTTGATGCCAAGACCCGTCGCTCTTCTTCTGATCTGGAAGATATCTTTATTGCCCATGTATCGGGTATGGATGTGTTCGCAAGGGGATTGATAATTGCCGATAAACTGTTAAAAGAATCTGACTACCTTAAACTCAGGAAAGAGCGTTACAGCTCATATGATGGAGGTAAGGGAGCTGAATTCGAAGCTGGAAAACTTAAGTTTGAGGACCTTCGCGAAATTGCCTCTGACCTGGGTGAACCTGCACAGATCAGCGGGAAACAGGAGAAGTTTGAGCAATTAATCAATTTTTATATTTGATTCTAATGAAGGAACATAGCTCGGTTTATGTGGTTGGATTAACGATGGTGGCGACATTAGGGGGGCTACTGTTTGGATATGATACTGCTGTTATTTCTGGCGCTGAAAAGTCTATTCAGGCTTATCTGATTAACGGTAATGGACTGGGCACCCTCGCTCATGGCGCAACCATATCCAGCGCCCTGATCGGATGCATTATCGGGGGTATGATCTCCGGATTGATTGCCTGGAAGTTAGGACGCAGAAATTCATTACTTATTGCTGCATTCCTGTTCTTCTTTTCATCGATTGGTTCCGGGTGGCCTGAAGCATTTTTCTTCACCCAGGGACACCCCACAATGGGATTGTTGTTCATGTTTAACTTTTACCGGATTGTAGGAGGAATAGGGGTCGGAATTGCATCGGCCATTGTTCCGATGTACATTGGGGAAATAGCCCCTGCAGAAATGCGTGGACGGCTCGTATCGCTCAACCAGATCGCTATTATTTCGGGCATGTTGGTGGTTTATTTTGTGAATTATGGTATTGCACACGGACAAACCGTCGAGTGGATAAATGCAATCGGGTGGCGTTGGATGTTCACCTCGGCTGCAATCCCTTCTGCTATATTTGCCATTCTTCTGTTTTTTGTTCCTGAAACACCCCGTTATCTGGCGCTGAATAATCAACCTGAAAGGGCGCTCGCTATTTTGACCAAAATTAATGGAAAAGCTAAAGCGGCTTTGATCTTTAAGGACATCAAAAAATCGGTGGAGGCTTCCTCCGAAAAGCTTTTTGCTTTTGGGAAACTGGTGGTGGTAATAGGAATTCTTTTAAGTGTATTTCAGCAATTTGTGGGAATCAATGTGGCGCTTTATTATGCACCACGGATATTCGAGAGCATGGGTGCCGGGAAAGACACTTCAATGTTGCAGACTGTTGTAATGGGGTTAGTGAACGTTGTTTTCTCAGCTCTTGCTGTTTTCCTGGTTGATAAACATGGCCGGAAACCCCTGTTAATGATCGGATCCATTGGGATGGCAGTGGGAATGTTTGCAATTGGTGCATTGGCTTTTATGAAGATTATCGGCATTAGCACTTTAGTCTTTATAATTATCTACACTGCTTCATTTATGATGTCATGGGGACCTGTTTGCTGGGTGCTTATCTCGGAAATATTTCCCAATAAGATCAGGGGCCGTGCAATTGCTATTGCAGTTGCAGCTCAGTGGGCAGCCAACTATTTTATCTCATCCACCTATCCGGCAATGATGGAATTCAGTGGCGGAATAACCTACTGGTTCTATGGCTTGATGAGCATTCTCTCTTTTATCTTTATCTGGAAAATTGTTCCCGAAACAAAGGGGATGACCCTTGAAGCTATGGAGGGACTCTGGCTGAAAAAGAGATAGCCCAGGTTCTGCCGTGAATTTATCATGGAATCCCCTTTAGATTCAATATCTTAAGGGGATTCTAATTTTACCATTTTAAAGGGTCCTTCCGAACCTCTCTTCACGATTATTTTCGGAACACTATCCCAAGGTTTAAATTGCTAATTTTGTAGAAAATTATACAACCCGATTGGCAGATCTATCTATTATAATCGTAAATTTCAGAGGATGGGAACGACTCTCCCAATGCCTTGATTCACTAACGGAAATTGAAGAGAATCGTTTTTCTTTTGAAGTGGTGATCGTCGATAATTGCTCCAATGACGGAGTGATTGACAGATTCAGATTGTTATACCCCCATTTTGCATTTATTGTAAATGTCGGAAATCTGGGTTTTGCAAATGGCTGTAACCTGGGAGCAAAGAATTCTACCGGATCTCACCTGCTATTCTTAAATCCGGATACGATAATCACTGCTGAGGCACTTTTCGGATTGCTGTCAGAGGTTCGTAAAAGGAAACTTTTTTCGATTGTTTCCTGTCGCCAGGTAAGGGAAAATGGAACAGAAGAGCGACCATACGGAAGATTTCTATCCCCTTCCAACTTAACGGGATGGCTAAGGGCATTCACAAAAATAGTGCTCAGACAACGATCCGATTCATTTCGACAGACGGATGAATTTATTTTCCCCAACTGGATATCCGGTTCAGTGGTGATGATCAGCAGGGAAAGCTTCCTGAAATTAGGGGGTTGGGACGACGATTTCTGGATGTATTTTGAAGATGTTGATCTCTGTCGGCGGGCTGCATCAAAAAATGGGGAGATCGTTTTGCTGAAAACCGTTTGCGTGGAACATAATCATGGCGGTGCTTCCCGGATTAACAGGACTGTTACTGCGTTAACAAAAACCGAAGTGAACATCTCGCGTCATGTTTATATCTCAAAAAATGAATCAGGAATTAAGGCCTTTTATATGCACCTCTTCTTAGTTCTGAACAATCTTTTGTTTGGGATTGTTCCGGCAATAGTGGGAGTATTATTTTTTTTTGTGAAGCGCCTTAACGTAAGTTCAGCTATTTATTTTCAGCTGGTCGGCTATTATTTCAGTTGCATCAGACAGGGTAAATGGATGAGTAAAAGGTCGGTAAATTATTAGATTATTTAGTGAGAGCCTGACTCCAAGTCAGGCTCTCACTAATACTAGAATCCTCCTCCTTCTACATCCTGTTCTTTGTTACCACCGGATTCGTCCCCATTTTGACGCGTACTTTGCTTAGCCTTGTAATTATTGATCCGGTAGCTGAAGCTTAGCATAAATACTTGTGATTCACGTTTAAAACTGCCATATCTTGTTTGATTGGCGCTTTGACTCATCGAGTTCATTTCAGTATTCCCAATCGGGTTACGTACTGTTAGGGATAAACTGGCCTTGTTTTTGAGAAGGCTTTGTCGGATACCTATTGATGAATTATAAAAGCCTGAGCGGGTACCCTGAGCCATAATAGATGGGGCATTATACATGTAGTTTATCTGGACGGAGGTCCCTTTTGACAGATGGAAGGTCGGGTTAATATGAAGATTCCAGGTATTGGTACTGCTTGCAACAGAAGCTATCTGGGTTCCGAACATTTGATAATTATATAGACTTACCGAAGAATTAAGGTTGAACCACTTGCTGAGTTGAAGGTTGACCATGAATTCAGCACCCAGTGAACGGTCGTGATCAATATTTGAAAAAGTGTTGGTTGTTATTTGAGTCGGCTGGTCGAACTGGCTGATTTGCTGGATCAGATTGTCTGTTTGCCGCATGAATCCCTCAACGGAAACAAAGGAGGCATCGGTGATCTTTTTCTGCAGGTTCAACTCATAGGAGTTCGTGAATTCGGGAAGCAATCCGGGATTTCCCTGGCGGATCGATTGCGGATCGATGTGGACCACAAACGGATTTATATTCCATTGCATTGGCCGGTTGATCCGTCGTGTGTAGCTCGCCTGCAACTGTAATTTTAAAGGCAATTGTCTGGTTAGGTGAACCGTTGGAAAGAAATCGATCCGGCTCAATTTGTAGGCTTTATTCTGGATCTCCTGGTTAAGAATCCGGTCTTCATATTCAGTCCGTAATCCCAGCTGGTAATCGAATATCGGCATGGTATTTAAATAGGTCACATAGCCTGCCTGAATCTGGTCCTTAAAATTTAGCTTGTCATGCTGAGACAAATCTTCAATCCCGTTATTTAGGAGCGAGTATTCTCCGTCGCTGTTCATATATCTTCCCTGGTAACCGGCCCCAAGTTTCCCTTTTTCTCCGACTGGAAGTTCGTAGTCGAGCTTTGTCCTAAGGTCGGTCTCGTTGCTGTTTTGAGCAGAATATTGATTTAACACCGTTTTATTTAACGATATTCTCCCCACACTGGTCGTGTCGACAGTCAATGTACTGACATTGTCATCCGGACCTCCCGTGTAATAGGCCGAAGCCGAAAGTTTTTGCCCTTTGTTGTCAAGTTTTAACTGGTAGTCGAGGTTCAGACTTTTATAATTTCGTTTAAACTCAGGGGTTGTACTGTCTAAATAGTAAACATCACCGGCAGTATTATAGGTGTCGTGATAAAATGAGGCTATTGACCTTCCGAAAGTGCGATCACCCATGCTTCCTGTTAAAATCAGCGAATTTTTATCATTGATCGCATAATCAATACCAATGTTCAGCCCCTTTCCCTTTCGGTGCAAATCTCCGGTCCCGGTGATCTCCTGATCTTTAACGAGAGAAGAACTCAGGATGCTGTGATTGTTCATATTGTTGATAAATGGAGACTTATTATCGGTGAAATCACCACCCAGGGTAAAGGTGAATTTCGAAATCTTATAATTCAGACTTCCATTTGCGCTGTATTTACTTCCTGTGCCTGCCGAAACATTAAAGACACCGCTGGAACCCTGGACCTTTTGTTTTTTCATCACGATATTGATAATTCCGGCACTACCTTCTGCCTCGTATTTGGCCGAAGGGTTGGTGATAATTTCAACATTCTGAACCAGGTTTGCCGGTATCTGCTGCAATGCCTCACTTCCTGCAATAGGGGAAGGCCTTCCGTCAATAAGGACTGTAAAGCTGGAACTCCCTCTGAGGGTCACATTCCCTTCTACGTCTGTCTGAATCGACGGGGCTGTCTGAAGTGCCTCTGCCAAAGTTGCTCCGGCAGCGGTGACACTTTGTGCTATATTAACCACCTTTTTATCTATCTGATAGGATACAGGTGCCACATTCCCTGTAATTTGGACCTCTTTCAGCACTGTGGTGGCAATATTCACCTTAATTGCTCCTAATTCGGCAATTTTCTTGGTTGAGGTCAGCAAAATATCATTCACCTTATGTTTTTTATAACCAACGAATGTCACTACCATGAAATACTTTCCATAGGGTAATTTGGGTACGGAAAAGCTTCCGTCATCCTTACTTAATACTCCGGTTACCAGGGTGGAATCTTTTGATTTATAAACGGCAACACTGGCGTACGGAATGGTTTGATTGTTACTCCCATCCTCTATAATTCCATGAATTTCAGCTTCTTTTGGGATAGTATTTTCAGCGCTGCCTGGGTGAGGATAACCCTGGGCAGAAACTATGTTATTGCAAAGCATTAGTAATGCGACAAAGAGTGTAACGGGTAAAATAATCTTTTTCATGGATTTTTATAATAAATAAAATTGGATAAATCGGTACTTTAATGTAATTTGATAAACTGAAAACTTTAATAGAAAAATCTATTTACGTTTAAATATGCTAGTATTTTTTATTTGCCAATACTGCATATTTTTTCATTGTGACTAAATGAAAAAGACTTTTCATTCAGTCAATTCAGCGGTACTATGGCAAATATTTTCAGGGAATTTTATGTTGACTCTGAAGTGATTCTTTTTAATTGATCATTCGCCTTATTTGAAATTTGCCTTTTGGATACTCAATTTGTAAAAAGGTTTAAAGTTGAAAGCTGATATTTATTAGCAAAATTGTCGCAATGAAGGGGTAGTTTTGTGGCGGGAAAGAGTATTCCAAAAATTACAAAGGTGAAAAACGTTAAATCTTACAGATATGCCTAAAGGTTTCTTCCATGTTCCGGTTGCTAAAAATGAGCCGGTAAAAAGCTATATTTCAGGTTCTCCTGAACGGACTGAGTTAAAATCCATGTTAGCTGAGATGCGCTCGAAGGTTGTCGAACTGCCTATGTATATTGGCGGGAAAGAGGTAAGAAGTAAAACAAAGATAGCGATGCATCCCCCGCATGAATTGAACCATCTCCTTGGTTATTTTTATCAGGGTGATGAATCGCATGTTACTTTGGCAATCGATGCTGCGTTGGCTGCACGTTCTGCCTGGTCCGAATTGGGTTGGCAGCACAGAGCTGCTATATTTTTAAAAGCGGCTGATCTGCTTGCAGGTCCCTATCGTGCAAAAATAAATGCAGCCACCATGCTTGGGCAATCCAAAAATGCCTATCAGGCAGAAATTGACGCAGCTTGTGAATTGGCCGATTTCTATCGGTATGGTGTCAGATGTATGACCCAAATTTATGAAATGCAACCCGAGTCTAATCCCGGAATGTGGAATTACAATGAATTCCGTCCGCTTGAAGGGTTTGTGTTTGCGTTAACGCCTTTCAATTTTACATCTATAGCAGGGAATCTGCCTGTTGCGCCAGTTATGATGGGTAATGTGTGTGTCTGGAAGCCTTCAAAGACTGCCGTTTATTCTGCGGCTGTCATTATGGAGATTCTTAAGGAAGCCGGACTCCCCGATGGAGTGATCAATCTTGTTTACGTTTCAGGCCCTGCTGCTGGGAAGATCATATTTAGCCATCCAGATTTTGCGGGTATCCATTTTACTGGATCTACGGGCGTATTTCAGGATATCTGGAAGACAATCGGAGAAAATATCCACAGGTTCAAATCGTATCCACGCATTGTGGGAGAAACGGGGGGGAAAGATTTTATTTTTGCTGACCCAACGGCTGATGCCCTGGCACTCGCCACTGCGATTGTTCGGGGTTCTTTCGAATACCAGGGTCAGAAATGCTCCGCTGCATCACGGGTATATGTGCCCGCTTCCATCTGGGATAAAACCTGGAGTGCTGCAGTTTCACAGTTAAAGCGTTTGAAAATGGGACCTCCGGAAGATTTTTCAAACTTTATAAATGCAGTAATTGACGAAGCTTCGTTTGATAAACTAAAAGGATTTATTGACCGGGCGCAGGTCGATGAAGATGCTACCGTAATTTATGGCGGTAAATGCGATAAGTCGGTTGGATATTTTATAGAGCCAACGGTTATTTTGGCCAAAAAGGGGGACTATATCACGATGAAAGAGGAGCTCTTTGGTCCTGTTGTAACTATATTTGTCTACGAGGATTCAAAAATGGAAGAAACCCTCACGCTGGTTGACACAACTTCCGTTTATGCACTTACAGGTGCAATTTTTTCACAAAACCGGTACGCGATAGAATCATTGACCAAAAAGCTGAGCAATGCAGCCGGAAATTTCTACATCAACGATAAGCCTACGGGTGCTGTTGTCGGACAGCAGCCCTTTGGAGGGGCACGTGGATCAGGAACAAACGATAAAGCAGGTTCAGTATTCAATATGCTCCGTTGGGTTTCCATCCGCACGGTGAAAGAGACCTTTGTCCCCGCCACCGATTTTATGTATCCGAATTTCTTTCCGGATAACGATTAATTCGTTTGGGAATTTTGGAGGGAGTAAAAGGCCATAAACTGTTCTTAAATGAGCGCAGCTGGCTGCTGGCGACTGGCGACTGGCAGGGGGGCTTGGTACGATAATTCCCATCCACAAGAAAGACAAATTGGTTGCATGAGTTCCGATAATTGTCAATTATCAGTCAAAAGTGAAGTAATTCGGCTGCAAGCCAGTCGCCAGCTTCCAGTTGCCAACCGCTAACCGTCAGTCGCCAACCGCTAGTCGCCAACCGCTAGCTGCCAGAAGCCATTAGCCAGCTTCCAGTCGTTAAACGCTAGTCGCCAACTGGCAGCCGCCAGATGCCAGCAGCTAGCCGCCAGTTGCAACTCCATTCACTGGGGATTTTTCTTTCGTTGTACCATTTATTTCGTTGAGGAGAACTTTATCGGTGTTCTTCTTTTAATTCTGCAGAGGAATCAGTTAATTTGCATATGAATTAGCTTTTTGCAGATCAGGATTGCTGGATATTATTAATTCAATTGTTTTTTTTATTATATTTAATAGTTCGATGAAACCGATTTTCCTTAAAGCATTTTTGAAAACCATTAAGAACAAGTATTTGTTTGCATTTCTGGTTTTTAGCGTTTGGATGATCTTTCTGGATGATAATAACATCTTGTTTCTTCGGCAGAATATGAATAAATTGAAGAGGTACAGGATAGAAAGCAATTATTATAAAGAGAAGATTCTTGCAGATAGTGAGCGGTTGAAAGAACTTCAGACCAGTTCTAAGAACCTCGAGAAATTTGCAAGAGAGCAGTTCTTAATGAAGAAGAAAAACGAAGATATTTTCGTGATTATCGAGAAGAAGTAAAGAATTGCACTATGAAAATCGATTTCGATTTTTTTAAGATACAGCGAAAACTCGCTCCGCAAAAGGGAAGAATATTGATCTCTGAGCCTTTCCTGCCCGGGAATTTCTTTAGCCGGTCAACGGTGCTGCTTGTTGAATACTCATCTACCGGGGCCGTTGGGTTTATTCTGAACAAGCCATTTGAGGCTCAAATCAATGAATTGTTTGTGATGGCCTCGGGTTTTACTCCTGAATTATTTGTTGGGGGACCAGTAAGCGGGGATAACTTATTTTTCATCCATACCCTGGGTGATCAAATTGAGGGAAGCATTCAGGTCCAGGATCAGTTGTATTGGGGTGGTGACTTTGAAGCATTAAAACTTGCAATCGCTACCGGAAAAGCGAGACCCGATCAGGTGAAGTTTTTTGTAGGCTATTCAGGATGGAGCCCCGGGCAACTCGATAGGGAGATTGCTCAGAATTCATGGCTTGTCCTGGAAGCAGACCCTGAACTGGTTATGAAGAGCGATCGGAATTTCTGGCTTGAGAGTGTTAAAAATGCAGGTGGCCATTACGAAACCTGGAAGAATTTTCCCGAAGATCCAACATCAAATTAATTCCGGTCGTTCGAAATTAATATTAGATTCCTTTCATAGTATTGCAGATCTCTTAATGCGGATTTTTTAAATCTTTAACATCAGTGTAGTTTCATTTATTCTGATACAGTATACTCTTTATTGCAGAAATATATGCAATATGGCGTTTACGTAATAGTTACCTGCAAGCATAAAAAATGAACGATAGTGCAAATTTGAAGGTATATTGTCTTGTGTTCTTTGCAATAGAATAAAGTTTGTACTTTTGTATTCAAAATAAGATAGATATAGAAAAAATATGACTAAAAAAAATCAATCTAAAAGATTAACGAATCAACATAAAGAGTCTCAAGGTGTAGTAGGCATATTTGGTGATGAAGCAAAATCACATGATATAACAGTTGGAAAAATCTCACATTTTGTGATAGAACAACTTGAAAAAGAGTTTCCTCAATTATCGTTTCAATACAGAAAAAGCATAAAAAAAGAAGAAATAAACAAAGCATTAAAAAAAGTTGACCCAGAATTAGGGCAAACCCTTTTTGTTGCTAATTCAAGTATTATACCTGATGGTGGAATAATAGAAGTAAAAGACGATAACGGAAATTGGAGAGTCGTTTTAGTGTCGGAGGCTAAACACCAAGGGAAAGATATTGAAAATATCAAAAAGGGTGAACAAGTTGGTACGGGTAACAATCAAGACTTAATGGCTGCTGGTAATGCGATAGAACGGTCGCATAAAAATATATCTGAAATGGCAAATTTTATGTTATCAGAATCTCATTTTCCTTATGTTCTATTTCTTGAAGGCTCAAATTTTTTAACAGAAACTATTTACATTATAAGACCCGATGGAAGGGTTGTAACACTTGAATACAATTCAGGAATGTTAAATAGATTGGATAGATTAACTTCTGCAAATTATGGAATGCCTATTAATTCCAATTTGTGTAAAAATAAGTTCGTCAAGAATAAAGATAAAACAATAATGCTTCAGGCAACATCTATTTACACGCAAGGGAATGGGGAAAAATGGGATATTAAAAACATGTTTAAGATTATGCTTGAAGTTTCTAAAACCTCTCTTCAAGTGTTAGGTAGTGACATATTTAAACAGATAACCAAGAGTAAATAACTAAAAACAAAAGATTTATTAAATCAATATAGGTTGAAAATGGCAAGAAATGCAACAAATGAATTATTACAAAAAGCTAAAAAATCGAAAAGTGACGAGTTTTACACGCAACTTTCAGATATAGAAAGTGAATTGCAACATTATAAAAGTCATTTTGAGAATAAAGTAGTTTATTGCAATTGCGATGACCCTCAAAATAGTAATTTTTTTAATTATTTTGCTTCAAACTTCAAAGAATTAGGTATTAAAAAATTAATAGCTTCTTGTTATAGAGAACAAGAAAGAGATTTATTTAATACGAAAGAAGATGAAAATGGTTTTTTCTTTGAATATACAGGTACGGAGGGCGAAAAAAAGAAACCAAGTTCAACTGACATTATTTACTTTAATGGGGATGGGGATTTTCGTAGTTCAGAAAGTATTGAACTATTAAAACAGTCCGATATTGTTGTTACTAACCCCCCATTTTCATTATTCAGAGAGCATGTAGTTCAATTAGTTAAATACGATAAAAAGTTTTTAATAATTGGCAATATTAATGCAATAACCTATAAAGAAATTTTCAAACTAATTAAAGAAAATAAAGCGTGGTTAGGAATTAATCTTGGTAGAGGTATTTCTGGTTTCATTGTTCCCGAACACTATGAACTTTATGGCACAGAGGCTCGGATTGATAGCTTAGGAAACAGAATAGTATCACCAAACAATTGTCTATGGTTAACTAACTTAGATACTTCTAAACGTCACGAAGATATAGCTCTTACAAAAAGATATTTTGGAAACGAGGCTGAATATCCAAAATACGATAATTATGATGGAATTAATGTTAATAAAACACAAGACATTCCCTTAGACTTCGAGGGATTTATGGGTGTTCCAATAACATTTTTACATAAATTAAATCCTGACCAATTTGAAATAATTAAGTTCAGAAAAGGGAATGATGAAAAAGATTTATCAATAAATGGGAAATGTCCGTATTTTAGAATATTAATCAAGAATAAACGAATACAAACTGAACTAATTGAAAATAGATGAATGCCAGCAGGTAACACGCGGTATAGTTAATTGCCGGTGCAGTGTGTATTCGAGCGGCACAGCTCGTATCAAAAGTAGTTGTAACTTTTAGGAAAGTGCTTCAAAATCGGCAACTAACCATACCGCCATCCGTTACGGGCAATTTTTAAATCTCACGAAAAGTAATAACTTTGTAATTACAAGATTAAGAATTGACACAATGGAGGTTTCTGTCATTAAAATTGGAAATTCAAAGGGAATCCGACTTAGCAAGACTATGTTGGAAAAGTATAATATCCAGGACACAGTCGAGGTAATACTCGAAAAAGGCCAAATCGTGATAAAACCATTATC
>CAIVCR010000037.1 GCA_903904515.1 uncultured Bacteroidia bacterium | reverse complement strand
GTACGTGACGATAGCCACATAAACCTGTATCCGTACAGCATTCTCTGTATTTCCCCAAAAGGACTTAATGCGCAGGTGCCCCTTCATCCATTTGAAGAAGATCTCTTTAATACTCCCCATTCTTAGTACCACCAAATCTACTTTCTTAGTTGAAATTCAGAAAGCAGTTTTATCTTTGTTAGATCAGGTGAAACGAAAAAAGGCTCTGCTGGCGAGCAACCTTTCAGGGATAACCTGACTCTGTGAGAATGGGTCCTGATAATAAACTGTCAGGACTTTTTACAACATTCTTTCAGACATTAACCTAAAAAAACGTATGGCGCAAAGCGACAAATCAGGCCACATTTTTGTAAAGTGAAGCAGGAATACACCTCTGGATACCCTGATGCGTTTTTTTATTATTATAGTAATCGAAGAACGTATTCAATCCTTTAAAGAGTTCGGTTCCATTGTCAGCCGGACTGATGTAAATGTAATCACGTTTAACTGTTCGCCAAAGCCGCTCAATGAATATATTATCTGTTGCCCTGCCTCTGCCATCCATGCTTATCAGAATATTTTGATTATCAACATATTCTGTCCATACATCACAGGTAAACTGACTTCCTTGATCGGAGTTAATAATCTCAGGTTTGCCATGGTGCTGTATTGCCATTTTAAGTACAGAGAGACTATTGTCAGCGTCAAGACTATTGAATACATCCCAGGCAACAACGTACCGACTATAAACATCGATGATCGCAGTAAGATACATAAACCCTTTTGCCATTGGAATGTAAGTTATATCGATTTCCCACAATTGGTTGGATCTTTCTATTTTTAGCCCCCGGATCAAATAAGGCCGAATATACTTTGCATGGCCTAATTTGCTCAGGTTCCGCTTTGGAAAAATTGCCATGATGCCCATTTTACGCAGTAAACGACGAATGCGTTTGACGTTCATGATAAAGCCTAAAGCAACCAGAAAGTCCTGCATTTGAAGCACTCCGTGCGTTGGGTGATCGAGAAACTCTTCGTCCATTAGACGCATGGTTTTGAGGTTTACCTCATTCTCGCCAATTGGCTCATAGTAAAAATTACTCCGGGACACTTCCAATAGTTCACACTGCTTTCTAATGCTAAAATTCTTATTATTAATAATATAAGACTGAAGTTCTTTCATAGTCCGGCCTTTTTTGAAATTTTTTTTAGCCAATCACACTCCATTTCGAGCTGTCCAATCTTAGCATACAATTTCTCCTTTTCGAGCTCAGTATTCTCCTCCGGAGATTTGGTCTCAAAAATTTCTGAAGAGCGATCACTTAACTCTTGCTTCCATCGCTTGATCATGTTTGGATGGATTTCAAACCGTTTGGACAACTCTGCTAATGTCTCTCTTTCCTTGAAAGCCTCAAGGGCAACCTGGGCTTTAAAGGCCCCTGTGAATACTCGTCTGCCTCTTTTCATAATACTGGTAAATTTATAGTTTTTTCAACTTAACCAGTGGTCCGAATTTCGGGGAGTATTATAGTATTTCCGGACAGCCATATCCCTGTTCACTGCAGCTTTGGGAGCCCGGTGAACAGGATCTACCGAAGGGTTGTCTGTACTTCGGG
>CAIVCR010000036.1 GCA_903904515.1 uncultured Bacteroidia bacterium | reverse complement strand
TGTCAGGATGAAGATGATATCGGTGCGCGTGTTTTGCTGCAATTCCGATGTAATGTGATTATGTACGTGCTCTATCATAATTTCAGAACTCCTGACCTCGCGCAGTCTTATTTGGCGGTAATTTCATAAATGATTTTCAAATCGGTACCAGGAAAGATGGTTTCTGTCTGGTTCAACAATTTGACCAATTCACGGGCTGCGTGATTGTACCTGGCCGCAGCCAAAGAATGCAGGGTAACTCTAAGAGATTTACTTTCATAATCAGGATTCAGGTCAGCGTGAGATTGAATGATTTGTTTAACCACCATTCTCTTTTCATTTTCCGCCTTTGCAAGATATGGAGCAATCCACTCTGCCACGGATGATTCGGCACGATAACAAATCATTCGTATCACATTCATCAACAACTTGCTTTCTGTTTTGAGTTTATTATATCTTTCTTGCTGGTTCATCTGACAAACTTTCAGCCGGGGTTTTAATTTGGAGCGTTGGTTAATGATTTCCGTGTGCTGGTTTTTGAAGAAGTCTATTTTTTCTTTATACTCCATTTGCTTATTGGTTATAAGAGGTAAATTGTCCAGTGGCTGGTCCATGGCTAATTGGATTAGAGGAAAGAACCGGGCTTCAAGTCGTTGTATTTTTTCTTTCAACTTTTTTAATTGGTGAGTCAACTTACGGTATTGAGGGTTCACGATTTCTTTTTCCGGATCAACAGGTTCTACTCCGAAAGAGACCATTTTGTCAAAATCATAATCTTCAATAAGGTAACGGAAGAAGTTTTCCTGGCTCCACCGGCCAAACATGCGCCCTGCAATGAACTTGGCTTCTAAGGTGGGATGAGTGGTAACAATGGATGTTTGATGCCCTGTTTCACCCTTACGTCTGATCTCGCGGAACCAATAACCGCCAAGGTGGGTTCCATATTCGCATAATTGCATGTTAACGATTTGCTGTAAGACAGAAACAGTAACGCTTTTAAAGCATTCCTCTGGCCACTTATCCTTTACATTTTTGCGATAGGTTATGATGGCTATTTTGTACGTTTTCCATAGTCGCATGAAGAAAGCAGGTTCATAGGCTTCACGGTCGAAAATAAACGTGCAAACAGGTGTATTATCGCCTTGGGGTTGTCGGGATAACAGGATTGTTTTTTGAAGTTCCGGGATGATTTGATATTCAATGACTGTTTGCAACTTTTCAGTTAACTCGCCCATGACCATCATAACGGGCATGCCCTGAGCATCGTTTACCCAATACTCTGTGGTGGCGCTCAGGCAAAGCTTTTGTCTGGAAACATATTTTACCGGAAGATTGGCTTTGTCCCCATAATAAATTCGCACATGCCCATCGATGTATAAAAATTCCGCATCCTGTGATGAATCGCCACTATACCATGAATCAACCAGGATAGTGTTCAGATGTGTTGCCTGTTGCTGGCGAGTTAGCAAATCAATCTTACGGCGTAAACATTTTACCTCAGGAACCCTGTCCAATCCAATGATCCTTCCAAGTTCACCTGGCTTGCATTGTTTGAGTTGTTCCGGGTTTTTTATTCGTAAGAGGGCCATGAAGGCCAAGGTCAGGACAATGGACTCCAGGCTGTAGTAAAATTTTGATGGCCAGGTATAAACATCTTTGGTCTTTAATAGCCCCTGTGCCAATAAGGATGGTAATAAAAACAAAACTCCACCGCCACTTAGCGATTGACTTTCTTCAAATTGAACTCCACCAGAGCTGCCATCACCAAGAGAACAGGCGATGCGATCCTCCAAACGCGTGGTGGCCATCCCAAGAAAGGATTCTTGATCTTGCTGGTTTCGTTGGTTGGGTGTAATACCTTCAAAAGATGGCGTTACGGCTAAACTCTTTTTTTTAAATAGCCCTGTTTGATGCCATACCGAATGGCCGACTCCGCCACCCCTTCTTCTTTCGCTATACTATAATTACTTTGGCCATTGTCCAACTTGGCCTGAATCCGCTCACGCTTGCCTCCTGTAATTTTATAAGCCTTCCCATGTCGCGAATCAGGACCAAAGAAGCCAGTCTCACCTTTTGTCTCAAACTTCTTTAACGCCCGGCTTACACTGTCTTCGCTAACACCAAAGGCGCGCTCAATGTCAACATTACGGCATAAACCCTGATGTATGAAATTACTGGTTATATAACGGAAGGCATCATTGTTATCCTTTGCATGTGAGTATACGGGTAAACCGTTGATCAGATATTGAACGAGGCCCTCTCGTTCATATACACCCACGTTGGCGTTTATCAGGGTGGTATCAGGTGGATAAATGGGTAATAATAGTTGCATGTGGCAAATTTACCGCTTTTCCTGTTTGCGCTAATATGCAAGGGTACAGTTATTTTCAGTGGACGAGGTCAGGAGTTCTGA
This sequence comes from uncultured Bacteroidia bacterium, assembly GCA_903904515.1. Classification (GTDB taxonomy): domain Bacteria; phylum Bacteroidota; class Bacteroidia; order Bacteroidales; family Prolixibacteraceae; genus JAAFHB01. The sequence goes on along the minus strand of CAIVCR010000036.1, from coordinate 181 downwards.
ATTTCAGATTTTAAGGTTTTTTTTTCAAAAATAGTTATTTTATATATTCGTGCTCAATCTTTAATCAATTTCTGCTGAATGGTCAAATGTTCATCACTTCTCTTGATGAAATAAACGCCTTTTGGAAAAGTACTGATGTCTATTTCAGTGATGCGGTCAGTCAACACCCGATATAGTACCT
>CAIVCR010000035.1 GCA_903904515.1 uncultured Bacteroidia bacterium | reverse complement strand
CGATCTCTGCTCCGTCCACTGACGGACGTGTCCGTCCACTGACGGATTGCGAGAGAAAATAAAAAGAAGGTTTGCGCTAAGCCCGCCAAGAAACGCAAAGAAATAAGTAACACATTATCCATCTCCCTTTGCGATCTCTGCTCCGTCCACTGACGGACGTGTCCGTCCACTGACGGATTGTGAGAAAAAACGCTTATTTTGTCACCGGTGAAAATTTTACCACGCTGTTATGCACCGCAGGAACCGTCATCAAATAGGCAAAAACAGCATTCAGATCTTCATCGGTCATTTTACCGTACATCGTCCATGGCATGATGGAATTGAAATCACCCGGTTTAAGAGTAGTATGTAAGGTGGTAGAATCGGAATGTGCATGAAAAAGGGCTAGAAAAGTCTCCCTTTTCCATTTTCCTATCCCGGTTTCCTTGTCAGAGGAGATATTACCCGACCGGACAACTGAACCATCAGGAAAAGGGAACTCCCTCCCACCGCCATATTCTGTTCCGGCGATCAGGGCACCTTTATCAACCTTGGTATGACATTCAATACATGAAGAGGCATTCACCAAATATCTTCCATAATTTACCACATCGCTTTTAACCGGGATTTTGGAAGGGGTCCCTTTATGCGGAATGGTATTCAGAATAAAATTCATCGGAAAATCTGAAGCCGATTTCGGAACTGTATTTTCAATGGGCTTCAGGGTACGGATATAAGCAATAATCGATTTGATATCCTCCTCATCCATTTGACCGTAATAGTGGAAGGGCATCACGGGAAACATCGCCTCCCCCTCTTTATTAACACCTGTAGTTATCACCCTAAACAGCTCTCCGTCGGTATATCGGCTAATTCCAGCCGGCGTAATATTTTTCGCAAAATAGACTCCGGGAAAACCAAACTTCTGGTCAAAACGATCTCCACCCATCCCAAAGGTCCCCTCAGTAGGAGGACCCGAAAAACGGGACCAGTCACGTTTTGAATGGCAATCAATACAAACAGCTACATGATTAGCCAGGTACTCTCCGCGGGCTACACGGTCGGGAGTGCTTTCGATTTTCATTACGGGGGCTGGTCCAACATTGGGTAAAACCAGTTTAATGTAGGATAATGATCCGGCCATTAGAATGACAACGATCACAAAGCTCCAAAGCAAGATACGTTTAAGAGTTTTCATTTGGTTTGATTTTTACATTTTCCCTACTCATCTGGCTTTTCGGTGCGCCCCGTTTTTTAAGTGGTCACTGGTCTCCACCTCATGTGGCAATTCTCCCTTGAAATCGGTAATACTGGAAATGCCTGAATAGTTTAGTTGTTTATTGAAGACAGATTAACCAGGGAGGAAAATAGCGCCTTCAAACCTTATTATGATTAATAACAATTAACAGTAAATTTTGTTTAATCCTCCCGTGATTTTGGGAATAGGAGTATCATTCTCCAGGAACGGTTCCGGAAGTTTACTAGCTGTTAAATGCTGAATAAATAACATAAGTTGAATTATAAAACTCATTGGGGAGAGCTCTGGTTCAACAATCATTTTCAGGATGATCACCAAATTAAATATTCGATAATTTTACTATCAGTTCATCTTAGACTAAAAAATGAGGGTATCCCGACAACCGGAATACCCTCATTCTATTTTATGTCTAATTTAGTTTAAACCAGTTTCCACCCTGTACGATATTGGTAATGGAGTTTAGCTGTTGCAGCCCCATCGGTATCATCCACAAAAGTTTCAGTTTTCGGATTCCATTTTATGGTCCGTTTTAGATCGCAGGCGATATTTCCCAGATTACAAACACAACAACTGCTGTGTCCGATCTCGACAGGAACAACAGGATCTTTATGTTTTCTTACCGACTCAATAAAATTTACCTGGTGAGGGATTCTTGTTTCGTAAGGTCCATCATCCTTGGCCTTTTCTTTGGGAATAAATTTAGGATCAGAAGAATTAAAATATCCGCGCGATACCTCTATCCAACCTTTTTCGCCGATGAATTTAACCCCTTTGGTTTTCTTTTCATCAAAGGGTTCTGAAGTCATCACAACGCCATTGGCATAAGTCCATGAGATAAATTCACTGCCGTCGCCAATTGGTGAGATCTCGACAGGGCCATTGCGGTCCATACCAAGTCCCCATTGTGCGATGTCGAACATATGCGCGCCCCAGTCGGTAGTAAATCCGCCACCCATCTCCTTATACCAACGCCATCCACCCCATGTTTTTTCATTGACCTCGGGATCGAGCGAGATAATCGGATCTAATTCCTGATTATAATGAATAGGATTTGGCAGCGGACCTAACCAAAGGTCCCAGTTCAAATCTTCAGGGAGTTTTTCTTCCGGGAGATCATACGGTTTCGGAGGTGCCCCAACGTAAGCTTTAACATTGGTGATTTTGCCTAAAGCGCCGGTCTGAACAAGGTTAACTGCATGCTGGAAATTGGGATCTGATCGCTGCTGGCTGCCAAGGCCGAAAATCCGTCCGGTTTCCCTCACAACTTTTTTGAGCTCCTGACCCTCTTTGATCGTAAAAGTCATCGGTTTTTCAAGATATACATCCTTACCCGCTTTCAATGCAGCAATGGCAATATAGGCATGAGAATGGTCCGGAACTGCAATGACCACCGCTTTAATATCTTCTCTCTTCAATAAATCTCCATACTTTTCGTAGGTCTGTACCTGAACAGATTTCCCTGCCTTGGTATAAAATGCGTTAACCCTACGTTCAAACCGTTTCCGTTTGATACCGTATACATCGCAGGCAGCTACCGCTTTAACACCTGGAATCTGGAGAAATCCATCCAATAAAAACATTCCCTGACGACCTAACCCGATAAACCCGATTGTAAGATCGGCTTCAGTTTTTGCTCCGAGTCCGGCCAGTCCTGGCAATACGGCAAGTCCGGCCATTCCTGCAGCCGATGTTCCTAGAAACTGGCGTCTCGACCATCCCTTTTTCTGTTCTTCCATTGTTCTGATTTTAGATATTCTTATAAGTTTGCTGATATTTATTACTCCTGCAATTTAGGGAAATATTCCCGAGTGATAAACCCTTTCAAGTGTTAATTTTTAGACATCCGTCTTTCCGGATTATTAATTAACGAGCTGAATTCCCTAAACTTTGGACAAAGTTCAATTTTAAAAACCGGAATGAGCGGTGAATTATTAAAATTTCAAATACTGGAAACGACCGCAACTACTAATGGATAAAGGATTTTATCGAATTTCCCGATTGAACGTTCCGATTAAAACCAAAACCGGGAGATTCGCCTATGTGTTTAGCTAAATCGGTAAAGTAGGGGGAGAAAGGGATAAAAAAAAATGCAAAATAAATTTTCAGCATAATTGGTATTAATGTTTTTTAACTAATATTGTCAATTATTAATTCGACGTGAGCGCCCATCCAACTTTGGTCCCTTATTTCAAAATCAAATTTTAGATTATTTAACTATTACATTTATAACTATTTTATTTTAAAGTATTAGCAATTATTACAACTAACAAAAATTATTTATGATGAAAAGGAAAATGCTTAAAGCAATATTGCTGTGCTTTTTTGTTGTGATGACTCACAACCTCTTTGCACAAAATATTGTAACGGGAAGTGTCAAAGATGATACCGGTCAGTTTTTGCCCGGAGTCAGCGTAATCGTTAAAGGGACAACCAATGGAACTGTAACCGATACTGACGGAAAATTCTCGATCTCAGTGGGAAAGAATGTCACTTTGGTTTTCTCATTTGTAGGATTAGAATCAAAAGAGGTTGTAGTAGGGAATCAGAATAAATTTGACATCTCGCTGTCTTCGAAGATAATCGGTGTTGATGAAGTAGTTGTAACGGCACTTGGTATTTCAAGGGAGAAAAAATCTCTTGCCTATTCGGTTTCCGAAGTAAAAGGAAATGAATTAGCCAGGGGAGGCGGATCAAACTTAATCAAATCGTTGGATGGTCGCGTGAGCGGGGTGAATTTCACCTCATCAAGCACAGATCCTTCCGGTTCGGTATTTGTTACTATTCGTGGAGCGACGAGTTTAAATCTCACAAATTCATCCATGGCTGCACAACCCTTGTTTGTAGTAGACGGGATTCCTTTAGGAACAACAGCGGTTGAAAATCAGAATGGTGCAGATTTTGGCAACCTTCTTTCGCAATTAAATCCTGAGGATATTGAAGGAATCACAATTTTGAAAGGCGCCAGTGCAGGGGCTCTTTACGGTTCTGCTGCAGGAAATGGTGTTATCATGATCACCACCAAATCGGGTAAAGGGGGTAAAAAAGGGATCGGTGTAACGGTCAACACCTCACTGATGTGGGATAAGCCTTATAATTTCTTCGCAACCCAGCAGCTTTATGGTGATGGAATACGTGCATCGTCTATTTACACCTCCGGATATGACTGGGGTGCTAAATTCTCCGATTTCCCAAATGCAACAATCGACGCCTATAATACGGTAACACAACGGATTGAGACCAAGCTTTTCGCAGCAACTCACGAAAACAGGTTACAGCAGTTTATGCAAACCGGAGCCACGAAAAATTTCAATGTCAGTGTTGCTGGCAACTATAAAGATGGTGCATTCCGCTTCTCAATAGGCAAAATGGCCAATATCGGCGTAATGCCTAACAACCAGACAGATCGTATGAATGCCAATCTGAGTGCAGAGTATAACATCACCAAAAAATTGAAAATCTCTGTAAACAGTAATTATATGGGTCAGTTTACTCCCAACAAAACATCACAAAACAGCCAGGTTGTTGAAGAGTTGACCATGGACTTTTTGGCCAGCATTCAGCCGATTAAAGAGATGAGAACGATCTGGAAAACTGGTTTCGACGGACAGCTTCAAAATGCCCCATTTTATAATCCTGACGGTACTCCAGCACTGGATAATCCTTACATGTATGCCTATTCGGAAATAAATACCTACCGGAAGGATAATTTCTTTGGCAAGGCTCAGTTAGATTATGAGATTATTAAGCCACTGAAATTCATTGCCCGTACAGGTATCGATTATACAGGTGACAATTACGAATATAAAAGAGCCAAAGACTTCGTTGACAGCAGTCAACGGGATGGTAAATATTCCGTTAATCAGGGAACCGGACTTAATGTTCAGAACGATTTAATGTTGGTTTGGAATAAAGAGTTTGGTAAATTCTCAACCAATGCGACTGCCGGTTATAACTACGCCTATGGTCAATCATACAGCTATGCAGCTAATGCAGAGAAACTAGTTCGTGTAAACGACTACTCATTAGGAAATGCGGTTGCCGGTACAATGACAGCCTCGAATAACTGGGGTATTGGAAAATCACAGAGCGGATATTTCACCGGTCAGGTTGGATTTGCCAATCAATTATACGCCGATGTATCGGGAAGATATGATATGAGCGGAATTCTTGAGGAAGATAAAAACCACCATTTTTATCCTTCAGCCTCATTAAGCTGGTTACCTTCGACTACATTTACACTTCCTTCGGTTATTAATCTCCTTAAAATAAGGGGTGGTATTGCCCAGGTAGGCCACGGAATCGGAACACCACGAAGTAATAACACATTCAGCTTTGCACCTATTGATTACGGAAATACTAAAATTGTCAATATTGGAGGTTCTCTTGTTGATCCGCACATAAAAGCAGAAGTTACAACCTCTGTTGAAGCCGGATTTGACATAGCCTTACTTGATCGTCGCGTGTCGGCTGAGTTCACTGTTTACAAGAAAAAGCACGAAAATCAGCAGGGTAATATTCCAACATCACCAGGTATTGGCTACGGTGGGATGTTAACCAACGTAGGAACTGTTGAAGCTAATGGTTACGAATTTTCATTAAACTTTGTACCAGTTCGCACACATGACTGGAACTGGGATATCGGATTCAACTTCAGTAAAGTTGAATCAAAAATCACAGCGCTCTCTCCAACGTATGTTCCTAACGGATACACCTTTTACGGAAGTGGTCCAAATATCGACTTAAGGTTGGCCGTTGGCGAGAAAGTGGGAACCATGTGGGCACATGATGTGTTCCAGAGGATGCCTTCTTCAAGTAAATATGCCGGCAGCCTGGTACTTGATGACAATGGGGAGTGGAAACATTCAACCGATGAAAAAGACCGTCAAAAAATCGGAAACTATAATCCTGACTTTATCCTTGGAATGCACACTTCTGTGAAATGGAAAAATTTCAGATTAGGAATGGTTGGAAGTTTGCGTATGGGTGGTCAGTATGTTTCAAACATCGAACGGCGCGCTGTTACCAATGGTCATGCATTATCGGTGATTGGCGACAAATTCAACGGACCTAACAGCTATACTGTTGGTGGTCGTGATGCAGCAACAGGTGGTTTGCCCTGGCCTGATGCGTCAAAAATGCCGTACGAAAATCAACGTAGTTTAGTCGACACATACGCCTTGTACGGAACACCGGTTCCAATTAGTGACGCCAGCTACTTCAGAGGAGTATGGCTGAAACCTGGCGGAAATGCAGCAAACGATGCGGATTACATTGTGAACGGTGCGAATCCTTTGGAGACATTCTACGCATTACCAGGCTTAATCCTTGGAACACAATACTGGAATTTCCCGGAATCTCTGGTTCGCGATGCAACCAATTTCAAATTGAGAGAGCTCACATTTGATTATACGTTACCAAACAGCATCACCTCAAAACTCAAAGTTGAAAATGTGGTGGTAGGATTTGTTGGCAGAAATATATTCCAATGGAATAAATCCGCAAGAAATGTCGATCCTGAATCAGCATTTGAAGGTATCGGTCAAAATCAGGGAACAGTGGGAAAAGCGTTACCATCTATAGCTTCCTATGGTTTCAAAGTATCGTTTGAATTTTAATGCTTAAATTTATTGCAATTATGAAAAAACAGATATCACTATTAATCCTGACACTCTTTGTTCTAACCGGCTGCGAAAAACAGCTGCTCAGGCAGGATGATATATTACAAAAGCGGAATGCGTTAGAATCTGCTACTCCGGATCTTCTGCTCTCCTCTGTGATCCAACAGTCGGCTTTCGCCTATCAGTATGAAGGGGGAGTCGGAAACCGTCAACTTTCAGCCACTGTTCAGTATATGCAGGGAAACAGAAGTTCAGATAACAATATCTACAAGGGCTTCCCAAAGCCAAACAGTGATTTATATGGTATTACAGCACCAATTAAATTGGTCCAGGCCTCTATTAACAGTGTGCAAAAACTCGGATTGAAAGGATATGAAGGGATCTTCCTGATATTTAAATCATTGCTATGGTCAACTGCTACTGATCTTTACGGAGATATCTATTACACTGAAGGTCTTCGCGGCCAGGAAGGGATTCTTTTCCCAAAATTCGATGAGCAAAAGGATATCTATCCTGCATTAATTCAGAACCTCAAGGATGCTGCCCAATTGTTAACCGAGAGCACCGAGTCTATCGATAAAACGTATGACATTCTTTATGCAGGAGATAAAGCAAAATGGATCAAATTTGCAAACTCACTTCAGTTAAGGCTTTTGATGAGAGCAAGTAAAAATCTTCCAAATGCTGCAGCTCAGATTGCCGCAGTTGCAGCCCTTCCATTAATCTCATCGGTTGGAGATAATGCCTCCATTCCATACCTCGATGGCGACAGGACCTATAACTGGCCCCTCTCATACGACGCCTATAGTGATAACTTTCAGATTTTCCGCCCCTCTAAAACCTTGGTCGACACGCTGAAGGCACTTAACGACAACAGACTATATGTCTGGGTTGCTCCATTGGAAAAACCGTGGGTTAATGTGAAAGCTTATGACGGATATACCCAGACAACCACAGATCCGAACGGCTTTACCTATACAAGTACCGCGGAGTATATCGACAGGTCTAAAGCAGGTATCGCAGCAGCTGCTCATTTTATTGTCGATTCATTGACACTCTATGCAGGATATACAGCAGGTATGTATGAAAATGTCCTGGCGGCCAATGGAAATTACGATTTCCCAACCACTATTTTCAACTACAAAATCTCCAAGTTCTCCAAACTGCTTAATGCAAAAGCACATCCATTGCTCAAAGCATGTATGATTCAGTCAGATGAAGTGGAGTTCCTGCTTGCTGAAGCGGCAGTTAAAGGTTATATTTCAGCTGGTTCAGCCGAGGCACATTACAAGAGTGGCGTGACTTTGGCAAACAGCAGATGGGGAGTGACAATCACCGGTGGCTATTTTGACAATGCTTCTGCTAAATTCCCTGCTGCAGGTTCCAACGACCAGAAACTTGCTAAAATCGCCTTACAGAAATGGCTCGGTCATTTCCTGATGGGTGTTGAAGCTTATGTTGACCACAGAAGGACCAGACTTCCGGCAATTGAACTGAATGGTGAATTGATTAATGGTCTTCACCCGTTCCCGCTCCGTTTCAGATACCCTTCAACCGAGATGGCCGATAATGCAGCAAATTATCAGTCGGCTGTTGCCAAATTGGACAAGGGTGATGATGAATTTTCCCTAATGTGGCTATTAAAATAGTGAGATTACTATAATTTTCTATATTGTTAAAAAAAAGAGCAGGTCGATCAGGACCTGCTCTTTTTTTGTAAAAAACAATTATTAATTTCACACGGTATTAACCACTAATTCAATCATAACTCAAAAAAATCGACAAATGGCCAGACGAATTATCGGTATCCGGGAGAAGTTACCAATTTTGGAGAGCTTGCCCCTTAGTTTTCAACACCTGACAGCAATGTTCGGTGCAACGATCCTCGTCCCAATTTTATTGGGCGTCGATCCAGCTATTGCATTATTAATGAATGGTATCGGGACGCTGCTCTACTCCTGGGTCACTAAAGGTGGTATTCCTGCCTATCTGGGCTCAAGTTTTGCATTTATTGCCCCAACAATGCTGATTATAGCCTCCTATCATGGCTTTAGTCATGCACAGTCAGGGTTTATCTTTTTTGGATTGTTCTTTATTGCAATTTCATTTGTTGTAAAGCAATGGGGGATCCGGTGGATCGATATCGTGATGCCTCCCGCGGTAATGGGTGCAGTAGTGGCCATTATCGGACTTGAGCTCGCTCCTGTCGCAGCACAACAATCGGGACTTGCACCATGGCCCACTGCCGTTGGTCAGATTGTTGCCCCCTTTGCAGTCGCACCAAATGTGCTATTGGTTTCAATGTTCACCCTTTGCGTAGGAATTATCGGTTCGGTAATCTTCCGTGGATTTATGCAGGTTATCCCCATACTTATTGCTGTAATTGCAGGGTATCTGATGGCACTTACCGTAGGGATGGTTGATACCGCAAAAATCGGCAGCGCAGCATGGTTCGCACTACCTACTTTTCAGGCTCCTGTCTTTGATATTAATGCGATAATTATTATCGCACCGGCCTGCATTGTTGTGCTTGCAGAACATATCAGCCATTTGATTGTCACCGGAAAAATAACCGACACAAACCTAATGGAAGATCCGGGGCTTCACCGTTCGTTATTAGGCGACGGTATCAGTAATGTCCTTTCGGGATTTGCAGGTTCACCTCCCAACACAACCTATGGCGAAAACATCGGAGTAATGGCCATAACACGCGTTTATTCGGTATGGATTATTCGCGGCGCTGCTCTGCTGGCTATTGCCTTTTCCTGCATTGGGAAAATATCGGCGGCAATTTCAACAATCCCCTCCCCCGTTATGGGTGGTATTACGATGCTTCTTTACGGAGTTATCGCAGTACAGGGTTTCAGAATGTTTGTGGAGCAAAAAGTCGATTTCAGCAAGAACAGCAATATGGTACTCGGAGCAATTACTTTTGTAGTTGGCGTAAGCGGGGCTAGTATAAATATCGGCTCTGTTCAGTTAAAAGGGATGGCATTCGCGGCAATTATCGGAGTTGTTTTATCCTTGATCTTCTGGTCCCTGACCAAACTAGGGGTAATGAATAAGGACGTATAATTCAGGGAATACAGAATACAAAAAACAATAGAATAACGCTATTTTCTCACGCAAAGCCGCAAAGCCGCAAAGTTTAATACTTTCGCGTCATTTGCGCCTTTGCGTGATTTTTTAATCCAGGGTTGAACTATCCCTGATAGGTGTTAATTCCTGCAGTTGTCATTGCCCGGTCAACCTTCTTGACCAATCCCTGCAGAACCGATCCGGGGCCAACTTCGGTAAATGAATCACAACCGTCAGCAATCATATTTTTCACAGTCTGTGTCCACCTTACCGGCGCTGTTAACTGGGCAATCAGGTTTTTCTTTATCTGGTCAGCATCTGTAACTGCGGAAGCATTTACATTTTGGTAAATTGGACAAGCAGGAGTGCTGAAATTTGTGGAGTTTATAGCCTCAGCCAGCTCTGTCCGTGCCGGTTCCATCAGTGGTGAGTGGAAAGCACCTCCAACGCTTAACTTTAAAGCCCTCTTTGCACCAGCTGCAGTAAGTTTTTCACAAGCGAGATCAATTCCCTTTATGGAACCCGATATCACGAGTTGACCTGGGCAGTTGTAATTGGCGGGAACAACTACTTCGTCTATTCCTGCACAGATAGTTTCAACGATTTCATCCTCAAGACCCACAATGGCAGCCATCGTTGAAGGTTCAGCCTCACAGGCTTTTTGCATGGCAAGAGCCCGTTTGGAGACCAGTAGCAGCCCATCTTCGAAGGAGAGTGCTCCACTTGTAACCAGTGCGGAAAATTCACCCAGCGAGTGTCCGGCTACCATGTCGGGCTGAAAACTGTCACCCAGTGTTTTTGCCAGAAGTACCGAATGGAGAAATATGGCCGGCTGAGTCACTTTAGTCTGGCGCAAATCCTCGTCAGTGCCGGAAAACATCAGGTCCGTAATCCGAAAACCAAGAATTTCATTGGCCTTCTCAAATAACTCACGGGCCATTAATGAATTATCATACAAGTCTTTGCCCATTCCAACAAACTGAGCTCCCTGTCCGGGAAAAACATATGCCTTCATAATTTTGCGTTCTAAAAAATTAAGGTGCAAATTTATAAAAATCATTGGAAACTAAGAAGTATACCTTTTGGAGAGTATGCAGATTAGCTATTGGCGACTGGCTACTGGCTACTGGCGGTTGGCAAAGAACGGCTGGCGGCTTGCAACTGGCAGCTCACGGACAGATTAACACAGAGAAGAATTAACTATGTATAACAGGGATCAAGGTTCGCTAAAGATCCCGCATATGCAGGATTTTATTTGCACTCTGGTATTTTGCAGTTCAACTCCAGTCTATTTAGGGCAACTCTGGAAAAGTTTAATTGCACTCTGGTTGTTTGTAGATCAACTCTGGTGTTTATTGTTCAACTCTGGTCAAGTGTAAGCGAACTCCGGTGTTTTGTTATTCAACTCTGACTGTTTGTGAGTGAACTCCGGTTACTTTTTGTTGTCCTCCGGCATTTTGTGGTGCAACTTTGGTAAATCTGAGATAACTCTGATGATTTTGGTGTTTCGCGCAAAGAACGCAAAGAGACGCAAAGCGGACCACAGATAACGCAGATTAATCCTTCGACTAGCGCTCAGGGACCAACAGATTAAAGTTGAGGTTCAACAGAAAAGGGTCGCGCAAAGAACGCGGAGAGCGCAAAGGAAAAAGGATTCTGTATTTTTTGTCCACTTTTTTTTGTCCACATCTGCCAGCAGGCGGAACAGATTTTCACCCCGATACGGTCGTTCCTCCCTATCGGGGCAGGCTGAATTTCTTTTTAAGGTATTTATTGTCACACCGGTGGTGTGAAGGTTGGTGAATTGTTTTAATTGATAGTTTGAAAACAAAAGAGGTGTAACAGCTTTTGTTTTTTTAATTCTACGACAAATTCGAAGAAATTAACTTGATAAACTCCTGTCTGGTAGCCTCTTTCTGAAAAGCACCTGTAAAATCGGAAGTTGTAGTTACCGAATTTTGCTTCTCAATTCCACGCATACTCATGCACATGTGCTTAGCTTCGATTACAACAGCCACACCCAGAGGGTTCAATGCATTTTGGATACAATCCTTGATCTGGGTTGTGAGACGTTCCTGCACCTGTAAACGGCGGGAATAGGCCTCAACAACACGGGCAATCTTACTTAAGCCAGTAATATATCCATTGGGAATATAGGCCACATAGGCTTTTCCTACAAATGGAAGCATATGATGTTCGCAAAGTGAGTAAATCTCAATATCCTTAACAATCACCATTTGACGATAATCCTCTTTGAAAAGTGCCGATTTAAGAATCTCATCAGGATCCATATTATAACCCTGGGTTAAAAACTGCATCGACTTGGCAATCCGAACCGGTGACTGAATAATCCCTTCCCTTTCGACATCCTCACCCAGTAATTTCAAAATCTGGCGGTAATGCTCAGCCATTTTTAACACATTCGTTTCGTTGTATACCTCAACCTTGCTATATCCAATATTATCTTTGCTGTTCAGGGAAAACTTCATATATTTTATCTTTAACTTAATTATAAACTAAACATCTCACCGCATCAAAAGTTCAGGATAAATTGAAAACCATGTCTGAAAATCACAATAAATTCTTAAAATAATTTATTGTCGCATTTTTAAATGAACGTTGGTTAGTAATCAATTCTGTCGCCGCGAGGCGGCTTACCAATTCTTATCTAATTACCCTTTTACCAAACTATCGCCGTTACACGGCTCTTTAAAGGTTAAGGTGAATCGCACCGCAAGTTTGGTAAAATCGCCCGAATACAAAAATTCCAGCCGCATAGCGGCGACAGATCGCTTAGTGAACATGCGACATTTATAGTGTTCTCATTACATGACACCCAAAATCCCCGATCAAAATTAGGCAAGTTTGAAATTAAAATGGTGAATTTCAAATCAAACTACTACTAATTTATCCTTATGATAATATTGAGATCTTAATTTATGGTTGCAGATTTCAATATGAAAAATAGTAAAGAGAATAAAAATTAGTTAGGGACCTGGTTATCATTCCAAATTCAACCTAAACTCTTTGTCAAATATCAACTTACCATCCCGTTTGGATCCATCTGCCACTGAAAATCCAGTGATCTTCCCTGTTTTTCCCTTTTGTACCAGTTGCTCCATCTGACTATCAGACAATGCTTTTCCCATATATACAAATGGAATTCTGAAGGTGCAACCATTTCTGAATTCTGCACATCCCCATGCAGCTTTCCCTTTTATGATCAGACCTTTTTTACACCTTGGGCAGTGCAGCTCTTCCGAAGGTTTGGGCAGAAACGACAGGGCAAAATCGTCGTTGAGTATGACATAACCGTTAGTCTCTGTTTTATCGGGTGCGGTGGTTTTAATCTCTCCACTCCTCCCCTTGCGGCATAAAGCCTTAATAGTTGATTCGCTTAATTTCTTACCGGCAAATTCAAAAGGGAGACGAAAATTGCAGCCTTCACGAAACGCAGAACATCCCATGGCATTTTTCCCTTTAATCACCTCCCCTTTTTTGCATTTTGGACAAACAATTTTATCGGGAACAGCAGGCACTGAAGGTTTTACCGTCTTGTCAGGTTTATCCGCTTTGAAGACAGCCACTTTCTCTTCCTGTGGGGCAACTGAAATAGCTTTACCAAAGGAGTGTTTTACCTGCAGAACAATTTCAGAAACCATCTCCTTCAGCTCTGTCATAAACGAAGAGATTTCGTACTTACCCTCCTCAATCTGTCTAAGTTTTTTCTCCCACATCCCTGTAAGCTCGGCCGATTTAAGCAACTCATTTTCGATGATCTGGATTAGCTCAATCCCGGTAGGATTGGCAACTATATTTTTCTTATTCCGATAGATGTATTTGCGGCGGAAGAGTGTTTCAATGATATTTGCCCGGGTTGAAGGGCGTCCGATTCCATTTTGCTTGAGTAAATCGCGGAGTTCTTCATCGTCAACATTTTTACCGGCAGTCTCCATTGCGCGGAGCAGTGTCGCCTCGGTATAGAATTTCGGAGGTTGTGTCATCTTTTCGCCCAATTCAGGCTCATGGGGGCCATGCTCCCCTTTTTCAAAAAGAGGGAGAATATTTTCATCGGCTGAAGCCTTACCTGAATCATCTTTATAAACCACCCTCCATCCGGGCTCCAGAATCTGCTTGCCTGTAACTTTAAACTCCACCCGATTCACCTCTCCCACCACCGTAACATTTGACACCTTACAGTCGGGATAAAAAACACTGATAAAACGACGTGCCACCATATCATAAACTTTCCGCTCATCGGGAGTGAGTGAATTTGAAAGCACCCCGGTTGGAATGATCGCATGGTGATCGGTGATCTTTTTATCGTCAAAAATCTTTGCTGTTTTTTTAATTTTCGTGGCAAGCAAAGGGGTAATTAATTCCTGGTAAGGGGTTAACTTGGCAAGAATTCCCGGAACTTTGGGGAATAGGTCTTCTGACAGATAGGTTGTATCGACACGCGGATAGGTAGTCAGTTTCTTTTCGTACAAGCTCTGGATCAGTTTCAATGTCTCTTCGGCGGTAAATCCATATTTCCGGTTCCCGTCAACCTGGAGTGAAGTAAGGTCAAAAAGGCGCAACGGAGCCTCGCTGCCGGTCTTTTTCTCGTATGAAACGATGTAAAACTCATGCCCTGTAATATCTGCAAGCTTTAAGCGCGCCTCCTCTTCCGTTGCAAAACGCCCCGATGTAGCCGAAAAAACAACCTCCCGGTATTTTGTTTTCAGTTCCCAATACGGTTCGGGTTTAAAATTGTCGATCTCGAGCTGGCGCTGCACAATCAGAGAAAGTGTAGGCGTCTGAACCCTGCCAATCGAAAGAACCTGTCTGTTCTGCCCATATTTAAGGGTATAAAGCCTGGTTGCATTCATCCCAAGGAGCCAGTCTCCTATTGCGCGGGCACTTCCTGCAGCATATAAGTTATCAAAGTCGTGACCATCGCGTAAATGATCAAAACCCTCCTTGATAGCCTCCTCGGTTAGTGATGAGATCCACAATCGCTTCAGAGGTTTTGTGTTGCCTGCCTTGGATAAAACCCAACGCTGAATAAGTTCCCCCTCCTGGCCGGCATCCCCGCAATTAATCACCTCGTCGGCATTATTGACCAGCCTTTCTATGATTCCAAACTGTTTCTTAACTCCATTGTCATTAATCAGCTTAATACCAAAACGTTCAGGCAACATCGGAAGGGTACGCAAATCCCATGACTTCCAGCGGTCGGTATAATCGTGGGGTTCTTTCAGGGTACAAAGGTGCCCGAATGTCCAGGTTACCTGGTATCCGTTCCCCTCATAATAGCCATCCATCCGGCTTTTCGCCCCGATAATGGTGGCAATTTCCTTGGCAACACTTGGTTTTTCAGCAATACAAACTCTCACCTTTTCAATTTCAGTTCCAGGTTCAAAGGTAGTTCACTTTACCGTCAATGGAAAACCTCCTGGAAAGATTATCTCAAAGAGGCCAAGGGCACAATTAAAATTTCTTATTTTTGCCCGCAGAAAATGGGGAAAATCATAGAAATATACAATCGCAATATCTACGGGGTGATCACCACGTTGATTTTTCACATCCTGATCTTGCTCTTCCTGATTTTATCCCATGTAAATTTAAGCGATCAATCAAAAAAAACCGATTCCATTGTTCTGGACCTGACGCAAATTGATTTGAAAATGCCGGAACCTGAAAAAGAGAAGAAGCAGCTTCAGGAATCAGCACCTGTGCAGCAACAAAAATCAGGAGCAACGGAGCTGGCTTCAAATCGCGCAGTTAACGATGCCGTTAAGGGGACTGAAAAATCTTCCGCTGCATCCCGCGACCCATTCTTCGATAAAGCTTATGCCAATGATATTGCAGCGGCAAAGAAATTGGTAAGCGATGTGAATCAAACACTGGCGCGAAAGATTCCGGAGATCGGCGATATCCCGATGCCTGCTGATCACGCCGAGGGGAAGACGCGTGAAGAGGTTAAACAATCGAACTACAAAGGGAAATCCAATATTCACTACTCACTCGAAAACAGGTATCACGCTTACCTTCCCATTCCTGTTTATCTTGCAGAGGGAGGGGGTGAAGTAATTGTTGATATTGTTGTTGGACGTGATGGTGTTGTTCTCAAAGCTGAGCCTCGTCCTAACCCTGCAATAGCTGATCTTACTACGTTTGCCTATGCCAGGCAGGCTGCAGAGAAAACTATTTTCAATGAAGACCCCAAGGCACCGGAGCGCCAAAAGGGGACGATTACTTATCTGTTTTTAGCGCAATAAGATGAATTTTAAGGAATGCAAAGTGTAAAATGAAAAGTGCAAAATTCAAAACAAAGAATCAATTTTAAACTTTGCATTTTACAATTTGAACTTTTAATTCCACCTAAACAAAACTCCGGAAGTGCTTCATAAACTGCACACGTTCCCATGCCGCCGGGTTACCGCTGTTTGCCTGACTCAAACGCCCCCTGAATTCTGATATCGATCTGAACTCATGCGATACCATCCACCGGGTGAGATCATCGGTCATTTTGCCAATCTGCGCCAGGTCATTAATGTACAAGGAAGAGACCACCTGACATACATGTGCCCCGGCAAGTAGTTGTTTAATCACACCTACACCATCATGAATCCCGGTTGAAGCCGCAATATTG
This sequence comes from uncultured Bacteroidia bacterium, assembly GCA_903904515.1. Taxonomy (GTDB): domain Bacteria; phylum Bacteroidota; class Bacteroidia; order Bacteroidales; family Prolixibacteraceae; genus JAAFHB01. The sequence continues at coordinate 24,643 of CAIVCR010000035.1, read as the reverse complement.
CAATTTAGTCTTCCCGATAACATGGATACCCAACGGAGCGTATTACCCAAATCAGAGGGTGAACTAAGTACAAAACCTGATGAGATAACGAGCTGATTGATATCAATATCAGGCAACCATGAACGATTAAACAGGACAATTCCTTCAACTCCGGCCTGATCGATATATTCACAATAGCGGATTAAATTCGTCTGAAATGCACTAATTTTAAGAACGACAGGAATCTGAATTGTGAGCTTCACTTTTGAGATGATTTCCAAAGTTATATCAGTGATCTCTTTTTCCCCGCGCTGGTTATCTGAAGGTAGAAAAAACATATTTAGTTCGAGAGCATCAGCTCCCGCCTTTTCAATCTCTTTAGCAAAAAAGGTCCATTTCTGGGAACTCACACAATTTATACTGGCAATCACAGGTATTGCAACTGCTTTTTTCGATTCGGTGATCAACTCCAGATAATCGGCCAGAATATTAGGGGTATCAATGGCTTCCATATAATCCATTGACTCAGGAAATACAAAGTGCCGGTTTGTCATGGAATGAATCTTCTCATCCATCTCAATGATGATCTCCTCCTCAAAAAGAGATTTCAACACAACCGCCCCTGCTCCCATCTTTTCAAGCTTGACTATCTTTTCCACAGAATCGGTCAGACCACTACTTCCGATAATAATTGGATTTTTAAGTTGCAATCCTAAATAAGTGGTTGATAAATCAGGTATATTCATAGATTTTAATATTACAATAATTTAATTATCAGGCTATAAAATTATGAAAAAAATCGTTTAAAAACTGCTGTTTTCATTGTTGTTTCGAAGTTTTTAAACCCCTCTCCCATTTGTGATTACTAAATAGTACCCGGGAAATATAGGATGCCTGTCAAACTTATTTTAAGATTTCCGGCATGAAATTTATGTCTGTTGGAATTTATCCCTTATATTTGAATTCAATTCAGAATTAATCCAAATGGTATGGCAGTCAAGACTTTTTATTAAAAGGGACGACTTTCCTTTAATCTAAATCCAGTCACATGAGTCCTGATCCCAACTTACTTCTCCTTTTGACCTCAACCCAAATGCCTTTTGGGAAATACAAAGGGACCTGGTTGTGCGACCTTCCGGTATCGTACCTTGAATGGTTCGAGCAAAAAGGATTTCCTGAGGGCAAACTGGGAATTTTACTTCAAACTATTTATGAAATCAAGCTGAATGGACTGGAATATTTATTGGCACCACTCAGAAAAAGCCGGTTTAAAAAATGACCACAGCTTCACTTCCCGAATTAAGAAGGGCCATAAACAATGTTCCTTCAGCCGATTTGCCCGAATTATGCATCAGGCTGGCCCGGTTTAAAAAGGAGAATAAGGAGCTCCTCTCCTACCTGCTGTTCGAGTCGGATGATGAACCTGAATATATCCGTAAGATAAAAGCTGAAATTGATGACCACTTCAGTGAACTGAACAGGAATACCCCCTATCTAACGAAAAAAGGGATCCGTAAAACACTGGCATTCACCAATCAGCGAATTCGTTATTCGGGACAAAAGCGGACTGAAGTGGAATTGCTCATCCATTTCTGCAAAAAATTTAAAAAGGAGGTTCCTTTTCGTTACAACATCACCATAAAAAACATCTACCTGCGCCAGGTACAGCGAATCAAAAAAACTATCGGGACACTACATGAAGACCTCCAGTTTGATTTCAGTGAAGAGATTAAGATGTTGGAATAAGGACGACTACAATACTAATCACCTTTAATAATTTGTTTAATTCGGCAATTTAAAAATTTGAAAATTCAGGAATAAAAACTATTTTTAAGATAACTTTCACCTTAGGTTTATCAAACGCAGACAATTGCGGATTGAATTATTTATCGGGTATCATATTATTACGACAAATTATTAGTTCCGAAAATGAAAAAAAATAATTTCACCAGACGTCAATTCATCGCAGGTGTATCTGTTGGTTCAATTGCAGCAGCAGCCTCAACCTCAATTCCGGTTTTGGGGAATATATCCCATTCGCTGAACGAAAGCGGCAAGCTTGCCCTTTTGGGTGGTGAACCGGTTGTAAAGAGCAAAATATGGCCAGCATGGCCCTACGTGGATGAAAAAATGGTTGAAGCAATTATTAAAACCACCAGAAGCGGGATCTGGTGCAGAATACAATCGTCAACCGGAACAGTGCCCACCTTTGAGAGTGAATATTCCAAATTGATGGGTGCCAAATTTACGGTGGCTACCGGTTCCGGAACGCAGGCGCTCCATACCTGCGTCGAAGCATTGGGGATCGGTCCCGGTGATGAGGTAATCACTTCGCCTTATACCGACATGGGTACCATCGCGTCAATTATTTCAAGCAGAGCACTACCGGTGATGGCGGACCTCGATCCCGAATCATTTCAGCTCGATCCGAACGAGGTTGAACGGAGGATTACCGAAAATACCAAAGCCATTATGCCGATTCACATCATGGGACAACCCTGTAACATGGAACGGATCATGGCAATAGCTAAAAAACACAACCTCCGGGTTATCGAGGATGCGTGCCAGGCACATCTGGGCGAATACCAGGGAAAAATACTGGGTACCATTGGCGATTTAGGATGCTTTAGTTTTCAGACTACCAAAACAATCGCTTGTGGTGAAGGAGGGGCCATAATCGGAAATAATGAGGAGCTCATGGATAAATGCTATACTGTTCAGAATCACGGCACTAATCGCAAAGGGCGTTCCGAAACAATCGGACCAAAATACCGGATGAACGAATTTGAAGGTGCAATTCTGCTGGCCCAGCTGGAAAGTGCCAAAGAACGCTTCCTCCTTCGCAATAAAAACGCAGCATACCTTTCATCAAAACTTAAAAACTTCCCGGGCCTTGTTCCCCAAAAACTCTACGAAGGGACTCAAAGCGGCTCCTTCTATCTCTATACGATGTCCTATAAAAAGGAACATTTCAACAATGCAACACGGAATCAATTTCTGAAGGCTCTGGCAGCAGAAGGGATCAGCATGAGCGGATATATCCCCAACGGACTGCATAAAGAGCCCTGGACAGATCACATTTTGAATCTGAAGGTATATCAGAAAATGTATTCTCCTGCCAGACTTCAGCAATACCGGGAAGAGCTGACCTATCCCAAATGTGACCAGGTATGTGAAGATATGGTTATGCTCTGGGCTTCCGGACCGCTGCTTGGAACGCAGGGTGATATGGATGACATTATCAGCGCCATTATGAAGGTTCATGCAAACAGAGACCAACTGAATAGACTATAGAGTTTATTTAAATATTAGTTATTAGGTAAATCATGGAAGGAAACAATCATTTAATTATATTTAAAACCAGCACTATAAACCGCAAATTCATAAGCTTTTTCTCCTTCATTTGCATCTGTTTCTTCGCAATTGGTTCAGACCTATTTGGGCAGGCTATGGATACGATTCCAACAGGAGTTCGCCTGGCAACTTTCGATATCGATGCTACCCCTCCAGTAGGAAGTCTGTTGACATACAACAAGGAGATTAACACATGGGACCTGGGGCTCCGGGCTAAAGGGGCTATCCTTTTAGGTTCCGGTGAGCCAATCGTTTTATGTTCGGTCGACTGGATTGGAATTGCCAATGAAGGTCAGGATATTTTCCGTCAGGCACTCGCCGATGCCGCAGGGACTATTCCCTCGAGGGTAGCACTTCATACTGTCCACCAACACGATGCGCCAACCTGTGATTTTGGTGCTGAAAAGATGCTCAGGGATGCCGGTCGCGATCCGATGTGTTTCGAGGGGACTTTTGCCCGAGAGATGGTCATCCGGCTCAAAGCAGCTGTTAAACAATCACTTGAGCACACACAACCGGTAACACATATCGGACTCGGTGAAGCTGATGTTTACAAAGTTGCTTCTAACCGGCGGATCATTGGCAATGATGGTCTGCTGAAAGCAACCCGCTATTCGAGCTGTAAAGATTCCGCCTTGATTGCTGAACCTGAAGGTCTGATTGACCCAATGGTTTCCCTGGTCAGTTTCTGGAATAACGATAAACCCATTGCAGTGCTAAGTTATTATGCCACCCATCCACAGAGCTATTACCGTACCGGTGTGGCAAATCCTGATTATCCGGGAGTTGCCCGCTTTATGCGGCAGCTTGCTGTGCCTTCCGCACTTCATATTCATTTTAATGGAGCGGGGGGAAATATTACTGCGGGTAAGTATAATGACGGTTCTCCTGAAATGCGCGGCATTCTCGCTGACCGGCTGGCTGATGGGATGAAACGGGCCTGGGAGGCAACAAAGCGTGAGCCAATAACTGCAGAGGAAATCGCATGGAAAGTTGAACCATTAGCCTTGCCGTCACTTCCAAATCAGGCGGAGATGCAAACATGGATGGCGACAAAGGATTCGATATTTCTGAGTAATAACTTATCCAAACTGGTTTATTTACGCCGCTCCCAGGCCGGCAAACAGCTTGATGTGAGGTGTCTCAGGTTGGGACGGGGACGAATCCTTTTTGCTCCGGGAGAGCTCTTTGTCGAATATCAGCTGGCAGCCAAGGCTATCAGGCCCGACCTGTTTATTGCTATGGCAGCCTATGGCGATTATGCCCCGGGTTATATTTGCACTGCTGTTGCCTATAAAGAAGGTGGCTATGAGTCAGGTGTTGCTTCAGGAGTAACAGCCGATGCAGAGGCTGTTGTCATGACGGCCATCCGGAAATTGCTGAGAAGCTATTAAGAATGACAATAATGAATAATGAATAATGAATAATGAATAATGAATAATGAATAATTAATAATGAATAATGAATAATGAATAATGAATTAAATAAAATGATAATCTTAAGATTTATTATTTCGTCCTTGTTAATCGTCCTTTTATCTGCGTGTTGTGAACAGGGATCAGGAAAAGTTCCGGACTTAAAATCAAAAAAAGATTTATCAACGAGTTTAGTTGCCAAACCCTATAACTCCGGTTTTGAACTGGCACATGATACTTACAATGGGATTTCGGCTGCATCTGACGGGAAAATTTATTACGTACTCTGCTCTCAATCAGCGGATGTGGGGGGACAGATCTATTCGTTTGATCCTAAAAGTGAAACGATTCGCCATTTGGGTGATCTCACCGAACTATGTGGCGAAAAGGGACTGAAAGCTATTGTGCAGGGAAAGAGCCACGTTAAATTCGTGGAGTCAAACGGCAAGCTCTATTTTGCCACGCACATTGGTTATTATAGCACTGTTGACGGTATGGAAAAACCCGGAATTCCACCCGCTGGTTATAAACCTTATCCCGGAGGACATTTGCTTTCCTACGATCTAACTACCCACAAATTTGAAAACCTCGCAATCGCGCCTCATCAGGAAGGCATTCTGACCATGAGCATGGATACGAAGAGAGGAGTGATCTATGGGATAACCTGGCCCACAGGTTATTTTTTCCGCTATGACCTGATCAAAAAGGAACTTAAAGATCTTGGTCCTGTCGCAGGTGAAGGGGAGCGAGGCAAAGGATCGGCATTCCGTGTGATATGCCGTTCGATTGCGATTAATCCCGAAGACGGCACCGCGTATATGACCACCCCTGAAGGGACCATTCTTCGTTGCCGTGCAGGAGAGGATATCATCGGGCGTGTTGAAGGAGAGGATATGAAAAAGGATTATTTCGGCATTTATGACCCCTCATCCTCAGGAAGCATGGGCTACAATTGGAGACAGGTGATCTGGAGTCAGGCAGAAAAGAAATTTTATGGGGTTCACGGAAACTCAGGTTACCTTTTCAGTTTTGATCCGGCACTGCCGCGAATTGAAGTACTGGAACGGATAACCTCAAAAGTCTCGCAGCGCAGCGGGATGTTTGATCAGTTCAGCTATGGTTATCTTGGATTTACGCTCGGACCCGACGGGCATACGCTTTATTATCTGACAGGTGGACCCATTTATCAGGATGGTAAACGGGTAACCGGAAAAAGCTCAACTTCCATGGGTGAAGCAAAAGGGTTAGAGAATTTACATTTAATTACCTATGATATTTCAGCTGCTAAATATCAGGATCACGGACCCGTATTTTATCCTGACGGTCAGCGTCCCCTCTATGTGAATTCTATTGCCATTGGTCTGGATGGCACCGTTTACACGTTAGGTCGCATCACCGAAAATGGAAAGACACGGGCCGATTTTATAAAAATCAAATATATAATCCAATATTAACGTGGATACAAGACGAGGATTTATCAAGACCATCGGGACCGGAGCCGCCGTTACAGCAGTTTCGTTGAATGCTCCGGCATTTGGTTCTGTGCTTATTGCAGACCAGACGAATGAACCAAAGGCTATCCGCATTGGCATAATCGGGGCAGAGAATTCCCATTCCACCGGGTTTGGAAAGATGTTTAACATCGATAAAAAATTCCCCGGAGTCGAAGTGACCCATATCTGGGGGGAGACCGATGAATTTGCCCGAAAAACAGCTGAAGCGGGTAAGATTCCCAATATCGTAAAAGACCCCATGGAGATGCTCGGGAAAATTGATGCACTTATCGTTGACCACCGGCATGCCAGGTTTCATCTTGAAGCTGCCACCCCATTTGTTAAGGCAGGTATCCCGACGTTTATCGATAAACCGTTCTGCTACCGCGTTGAAGAGGGAAAAGCATTTCTGGAAATGGCACGTAAAGCCGGAACTCCAATCACATCGTTCAGTTCAATTGCACAGAGCGTTTGCACCTACGACACCAAACAACAACTGGAATCGCTGGGTGAGATTAACCACGTAGTGCGTTACGGCCCTGTCGACCTGGACTCGGAATATGGAGGAGTATTTTTCTACGGTGTGCATATCCTTCAACCATTGATGTTTATGTTTGGTGAAGATATTCAGAAAGTGAAAATCACGCGTGAAGGCAAGAAAGGGAGTGCGGCATTGGTGTTTAAAAGCGGACTTTATGCCACCCTGATCTTTAAAAACCTGGCTTACGGATGGGAAACCTTTGTGGAGACTAAAAAGGGGTTGGTTGAATTGAAATCACGTGTTCCCGAAAGTGAGCCGGTCAAGATTTATTCCGATATCGTTGAAATGTTCAGAACACGCATGGAACCACGCAGTCATCAAAGCATGCTGAACGAGGTAGCCATTCTTGAGGCATTGGAAAAATCGGCTATAAATGAACAATGGGTAGAGGTAACCTTTTGAAAATGATAAAAACGACAGTTCTATACACCGTTCTGTTTTTGCTTTTGTGCACTCTTAGTCTGAACGCTCAAAAAAATCGTCTTCTTCCCGTCCCTCAAAAGGTTTCGTGGGGAGAAGACAGGTTTATTCTTGCAGGGGCAAAATTACTGGTGTCCCTGGATCTGGCTTTAAGAGAAGAGAAATCAATTGCTCAGTTTATTGCATTGGTAAAACAGCAAACCGGATTGTCCCTTCCAATTATAAATACTGAGGACCCTGAAGCCCGGCTTATTGTATTGAAATCCGACCAACCCGGATCTCCCTTGCCTGTCGTTGCTGAAAAGCCGGGGCAAAAGTCACGCGAAGCTTACCACTTAAGGGTAACTGCAACTAAAATTCAGCTCAATGCTTCGGCAGATGCCGGTCTGTATTATGCGCTTCAGACATTAAGTCAATTGATTACAGTCACAGGTGGCAACACCTGCATTCCGGAAGTTGAAATTGATGATTATCCTGCTTTTGCCTATCGTGGTGTGATGATGGACTTTTCGCACGGTGGGTTATTGACTGAGGCTGAGATTAAAAACCAGATCAATTTCCTGGCGAAATGGAAAGTTAATCAGTATTATTTCTACAACGAAATAAGTATTGAGATGAAGGGGTATCCGTTAATGAACTACAACGCCTGTTATTCGCAGGAGCAAATAAAGAGGATAATCACCTACGGACGCGAAAGGCATATTGATGTTATCCCTTTCGTAAATTTTTACAGTCACCTGCATGAGCTGCTCCGGGTGGAGAAATATGCCGGTCTAGGAATCGGACAGTATGGTCACGACCTTGATCCTGAAAACCCTGGGGTACAAACACTATTAAAAGACTGGATTAAGCAATATGCGGGCCTTTTCCCCTCACCGTTTATCCATATCGGGTTCGATGAAACCTGGGAAACTGAACGTCTGGTAATCGCCAATCCAAAAACAAAACCAAAAGAACGCTATATTAAACAGTTAATATTCGTCACCAATACACTCAGGGAATATGGAAAGACAGTGATGGCCTGGACTGATATTACGCACAACTACCCTGAAATTGCATTAAGTTTTCCAAAGGATTTAATACCCGTAATCTGGGAATACTCCGATGAGCCGGGTTCTGTTTCAAAATGGCTCAAACCAATTCAAAAAACAGGATTGCCTTTTCTGATTCAATCGGCTGTTGACAATTGGGGGAATGTTTATGTGGCAACGAATTACACATTCGACAATATCGATGTTTGTCTTAAGGCAGCCCGTGAGGAGAAAGCAATCGGATACATAACTTCTGTGTGGACCGATCCTGTTCAGGCATTGCAACGAAACGCATGGCTCTTTATGGCTTACGGATCATGGTGCCTGGCAGATTGAGCCGTTAGAGAGGGGTGAATACATGGGTAAATATTGCCGGATAATGTATCCTGGAATCTCGGTTCAAATGATTAACGGATTTAATAAAATGGCTGAATCTGAGGCGCATCTTGCAAAGTGTCTGGGCAGACATACCATGACAGAGATGTGGGCGGATCCGTTTACACCATACCATCTGAAAAATACGCTGGATCACCTGACCGATTATAAGAATGCGAGGTTATGCTCAGAATCAGCCCAGGAAAATTTCATGGCGGCACTAAGTTCCCAAACTGCAGATTCTACCTTTATTAAAACGATGCTCGTCAATACACGATTGCTCAATTATACAGCAACACGATTTATCTGGGCAAGAACCATTGTTGACCGCTGGAACTGGATTTATAAATATAAAACTACCGGCAAAAAAGACGACAGCCGGTTCAATGACATTAATAGTTCTGCGCACGGACTTACAGCTGACCTGATGGATTTCTGCACTGAACTTAGGGAAGAGTACAAACAGGCATGGCTGTCGGAGAACATGAGCTACAGAATGGGAACTATGACCGGCCGGTTCGATTCGGAATATCTTTTCTGGAGAAATTGGTACAACAGGCTGGTTGATTACAATAAACACTATAATATTAATGATTCAAACTTAAAATTCGAAGATCTCTTTTTAAAAACTCAACATTAAGAACGATTAAAAAATGAAAAAACAAACTTTATTATTTGGTGGAATGTTTCTGATCGCTGCCATTTTGTGCAGCTGTGCAGAGAAACAGAATGTATTGTCCGTTCAGGAAAAACAGGATGGATGGAAGCTTTTATTTGACGGACAAAGTCTGGCCGGATGGAAGAACTACAATGAACCAGGCATTTCGAAATGGTCCGTTGAAAATGGGTGTCTGTCGGCGAGTGGTACTGGCAGCGATTCTACCGGATATATCAATACTGAAAAACAGTATGATAACTTCGAACTGAATTTTGAATGGAAAATATCAAAAGGGGGAAACAGCGGCGTTATTTACCATGTGATGGAAGGAAAGAAATTCAGAACTCCTTATGTAACCGGACCTGAATACCAGGTGCTTGACGATGTTAATTTCCCCATGAAACTCGAAGACTGGCAGCTGGCAGGAGCCGATTATGCGATGCATATTGCCGATGCCAAAACTAAAAAGCTAAGCCAGGTGGGTGATTGGAATTCTTCCAAAATCATTGTCAATAACGGACATGTGGAACATTGGTTAAATGGTGCTAAAATTGTTGAATTTGAAGCCTGGACTCCTGATTGGTTTCGTCTGAAAAATAGCGGAAAATGGTCAAAAATGCCTGAATATGGTCTGTCGGAAACCGGATACATTGCGCTACAGGATCATGGCAGCAAGGTATGGTACAGGAATATGAAGATCAGGGAACTTCCAAAGAAGGCAAAAACTGCAGTGAAACTTTTTAACGGTGTTGACTTATCGAATTGGGTGGCTTATGGAACAGAAAAATGGTATGTTCAGGATAGCCTGTTGATCTGCGAAAGCGGCCCTGACAAAGGATATGGTTATCTGGCCACTCAAAAATATTATAAAGATTTCGACCTTACCGCAGATTTTAAACAGATTACAAACGGCAACAGCGGTATTTTCTTCCGGTCAACATGCGAAGGAACGACTGTTTCAGGTTGGCAGTGCGAAATTGCTCCAAAGGGGAGTGATTCAGGTGGCATCTATGAATCGTACGGGCGAGGATGGTTGCACCAGATTCCCGATGAGAAGGAGAATATCCTGAAGATGGGTGAATGGAATACCATGCGTGTCAAAGCAGTTGGGTCGGAGGTTACAACCTGGCTGAACGGTCAGGAGATGACCCATCTGACTGACTCCCTGATCGGAAAAGGAAACGGCCGTATTGCTCTCCAGATCCACGATGGAGGTGGCATTAAAGTACTTTGGAAAAATCTTGTAATCCAGCCTCTGTAGCATAAATAAAGAACGCAGATGACACTGATTGAACAGATCTTCGCAGATTGTATTATAAATCAGTGTTTATCCGTTAGATCAGTGTCATCTGTGTTCCAATATTCTTAGCATCGGCAGGGATTTTAATCACTCTAAGTTTGGAACGAATGCCTTGAGTGCTTTCGTTGGTCTCCCGTCATCTCCCCAGGCACTCAAGGCATAGTGGCTCCAGCTTCTGGCGCCTTCAGGTTCCCAGTAAAAAACGCCAAGACCCTTATTGCCCGGAACAGCTTTGACCTTTTTCTGAACAGCTACCAGCATATCAAAGGTATTCTGCGGTTGGGTATCCTCCCCTCCCACTTCAACAACCATCACCTCTTTGCCATATCGGGAGGCCAGATCACTCATGTTATTGCCCAGATCATCGATCGATAACGAAAAATCGGGCCTTCCGTCCAGCCAGTATGGATAATAAGAGAGACCGATAATATCATATTTTGCGCCGTTTGCCTGGGCATTGTCGAACCACCACTTGCTGCGACTGATGTTATTCCCCTGATCGATATGGAGAATAACTTTGGTTGAAGGACTTACAGCTTTAACCGCATCATATCCCTTATTCGCCAATTGAATCAACTGACTCCAGTTCGAAGCGCTTCCTTCCGGATAGATCATTCCATTGGAAATTTCATTCCCTACCTGTACCCACTGAGGTGTTATTCCAGCCGACTTTAAAGCAATCATAACATCGGCCGTATAATTATACACATCGTTTAATAGTGTTGGAAAGTCATGCCCAACCCATGCAGCCGGTTTCCGTTGCTGTCCGGGGTCGGCCCATGAATCACTGTAATGGAAGTCGATCATCACCTTCATCCCCATTTTCTGGGCACGTACTGCCATGACGACAGTCTCTGCTTTACTGCAATGACCACTTGCCTTATCATCAGAAGGATTGACCCATGTTCTGAGCCGGATTGAATTGATCCCATGATCCTTCAGAATCTGAAAACAATCCTGTTCAACACCCTGATCGTTGTAAAACTTATATCCGGTAGCTTCCATCTGCGGGAGCCAGCCAATGTCAGCCCCTTTTACAAAACTGCTGTCAGCGGCTAGCGGGACAGGTGAAGTTACCGCAGATGATTTTGAACATCCGATACATATGATCGAAAACAGCATGCAAAGCGATATCAGCGTTTTAATTTTTCTCATTGGGAGGTGAATAAATAGAAAAAGTTTAAAACAAAGGTGTGTATTAAAATCGAAATCATTGATTAAAACTATCACGCAAAGAAAATAGAATCAATACATGAACACTTTGCGGTTCTTCGCGTGCTTTGCGAGAAAAACGGATATATTGGTTCTCGCAAAGAAGGCGAATATAACGCAAAGGGAAAAATCAACCCCCTAAACCTTTACGATTCTTTGCGACTCTGCGTTTTTGCGTGATCAATTTTTTAGTCTATTTTAACTGAATAAGCACCACCGATTTTGCCGGAATATTCGCTTCAACCAACCCTTTATTCAGCTTCGCTCCCTTAAAATCGGTCATCGAAACCTCCTCTTTTTTGCCAAAATCATTGTAAGCATTCATCTTACTGGCCGTGACAATCTTTCCGGAAACCTGTGTCGATTTTAACCCTTGAAGCGTAAAACTCACACTTTGGGAATTAACCGGGTCCAGATTACAAAGGGTAATGCTAACCACACCATCCTTCACAGAGGCCGAAGCATTGATTGCATCTACAGCTTCTGATCCTGAAGAATATTTATTACTCTTAATTTCAAGCGGAAGAACTGTTGCATCCTGATGAACATTATACATCTTAAAGACATAATAGGTTGGTGTCAAAACCATCTCTTTCTCTTTGGTTAGAATCACCGACTGCAAAACATTGATCATTTGTGCAATATTACTCATCCTTACCCTGTCGGCATGGTTATTAAAGATATTCAGGTTGATACCGGCAACCAAAGCATCACGCAAGGTATTCTGCTGATAGAGAAATCCCGGATTTGTCCCGGGTTCAACATCGAACCAGTTTCCCCACTCATCAACCAACAATCCTACTTTTTTTTCAGGATCATATTTATCCATGATTTCGGAGTGTTTGGTGACCAGTTCCTCCATTTTCAAAGTCTTTTGCAAGGTTACAAACCAATCCTTATCATCAAACTGTGTGGCAGAATGCTTATTATTCCAATCTCCGGCTATGGTATAATAGTGGAGTGAAATACCGTTCATCATATGAGCCGATTGCTTCATTAATACATCCATCCATTTATAATCCTCGGCATTTGCACCACAGGCAATTTTGTAGACACCTGGGGCGCGCATATAGGATGAATATTGATTAAATAGGTCAGAATAGTACTCGGGGCGCATACTTCCACCGCAACCCCAGGTCTCATTTCCTGCAGCCCAGTATTTGACGTTCCATGGTTTCTCCCGTCCGTTTTGTTTGCGTAGTTTAGTCATGGGACTTTCGCTCGAAGAGGTCGCATATTCCATCCACTGAGCAGCTTCCTGAACTGTTCCACTCCCCACATTGAGGCAAATATAGGCATCGCAACCAATGAGCTCGCAAAAGTCCAGAAATTCGTGTGTCCCAAAACTGTTGTCCTCGGTTACTCCACCCCAATGGACGTTAATGATTGAAGCGCGGTCAGATTTTGGGCCTATCCCGTCTTTCCAGTGATAGGTATCGGCAAAACATCCACCCGGCCAACGGACCAGAGGAACTTTTAAATCTTTTAATGCACCAACCACATCCAAACGGAAACCTTTGGTGTTAGGGATATCCGATTTCTCGCCGACGTAGATTCCGCCATAAATACAATGGCCAAGATGTTCGGCAAAATGGCCATAAATAGCCTTGTCAATCTTTGAACCCGGTTTATCGGCATGGACAATGATTGAATTCTGGGAAAACCCGGTGATAGCTGTAAAAAATAATAAAGCAATAAGTAAAGACTGAATTTGATTCACTTTTTTCATAATTTATTTATTTTAAAGGTAAATTATACTTATATAAAAATAAAACAAAACTTAAGTTTCAATTTTAGAGTAATTTATCTGGTATTTAGGAGGATATAGAAATATCTAAAATAGTAATCTGGCGAAATCAAAAATGGCTGTCAGAAAAACAAAAGTAATAAATACTATTTATAAATAAAAGTTTGCAAAATATATTTCACAGATACTTATATTTGTCTTAATTATTAAACTCAACTATCAGATCCCTTTTGATAATCGGCTTTCAAAATATGATCTGATCGGTAGCTAGCCAAGGTAAACAATTTAAGTAAACATATGAAACGAGTTCAATCAGGTATTGCAATTATAGGATTGTTGACATTCTTCTCCATGTTTGCAAATGCCTTAGGTAGCACCCGACCCCTAAAACAGGAAGGTTCTCAGACAAAAAGTGATGAAACTATCATGACAGCAACAATTTCAATCGACGCCACCAAAACAAAAAAAATCAGCGACCATCTGTTCGGTATCTTTTTTGAAGACCTCAATTACGCTGCCGATGGGGGACTTTATGCCGAATTGATCCAAAACCGTTCCTTTGAATACTCCCCCAACGATCACAAAGGGTGGAATCCGCTTACAGCCTGGGAATATACAACCGATGGATTCGGATATGGGACTATATCAGTCGAGACATCATCACCCTTAAATAGTAATGACCCACATTATATCGTATTGAATATTGAGGATGAGGGTCAAAAAGGGGTAGGTTTATCCAATTCCGGTTTTGATGGAATTGTAATTCATGCTGGTGAAAAATATGATTGCTCATCCTTTATAAAGCTGATTTCCGAAAAGCCAATCCCGTTTGAAATCAAATTGCAAAATTCAAAAGGAGAAATTTTCGGAGAAGCCGAATTCACTGTTGATTCAAAAGATTGGAAAAAATACCCGGCAACAGTTACGGCAACCCAGAGCTGCGACAGTTGTCATTTTGTGATTCTTGGAAAGACAAAAGGGAAGTTTGCAATCGATGAAGTTTCGTTATTCCCTCAAAAAACCTTTAAAAACAGGGTCAACGGACTGCGCGCCGATCTGGCTCAGACCATTGCCGATCTGAAGCCAAAGTTTATGCGTTTTCCGGGAGGGTGCCTTGTTCATGGCGATGGTCTTCGGAATATGTACCGTTGGAAAAATACGATTGGGCCCGTTGAACAAAGGGTTGGGCAACGTGATATCTGGAATTATCACCAATCGGCAGGCTTGGGTTATTTTGAATATTTTCAGTTTTGTGAAGATATCGGAGCTAAACCACTTCCTGTGGTACCTGCAGGGGTAAGCTGTCAGAACTCAGGTGGCACCTGGGTAATTGGCAGCACTGGTCAACGGGGATTGCCAATGAATGAAATGCAACCCTATATTCAGGAGATCCTCGACCTGATAGAATATGCAAATGGACCGGCCTCTTCGGAATGGGGGAAGAAAAGGGCTGAAGCAGGTCATCCTGAATCCTTTAATCTTGAATTCATAGGGATTGGAAATGAGGATAAACAGACCCCTGATTTTCGGGAACGATTCAAAATGATTTATGAAATTGTCAAAGCAAAACATCCCGGGATCACCATCGTCGGAACTGTTGGTCCCGACCCAACTGGAGAAGACTTTGATCTCGGCTGGAAATTTGCCAACGAGTACAAGGTTCAAATGGTGGATGAGCATTATTATAAGGAGCCAAAATGGTTTCTGGAGAACCTTCACCGGTATGACACTTACGATCGTAAGGCATCTCATATTTACGTCGGAGAGTATGCGGCCCATGACGTGGACCGAAAAAATACGCTGCGCTCAGCCCTGGCAGAAGCGGCCTATATGACTTCCCTCGAACGGAATGGTGACGTGGTTGGAATGGCATCATATGCTCCGCTGCTGGCTAAATCGGGTCATACGCAATGGTCGCCCGATCTGATCTATTTCAACAACACAAAGGTTATGCCATCAGTTAACTACTTTGTTCAGAAACTGTTTGGTGAAAATTCAGGAGATAAATATCTTGCCAGCCAGGTTACTGTTTCCGGGGACTCTAAGAAAGGGGCAGATCTGCTCCCAGTCTCAATTTTAAAGGATACGAAGAGTGGTGATCTGATCATTAAGGTGGTGAATGTTCTTCCAGGTTCTGTGAATGCAACAATTAAAATAAAAGGTATTGATCTGAAAAACTCCGTTGGATCCAGAACCGTTTTGACCGGTTTACCGGATGATATGGGTTTAACTCCATTAAGATCAGAAATCAAGATTGGGAAAGAATTCCAGTGTGAACTTGCGGCAAACTCAATTACTGTTATCCGGTTAAAAAATAATAGCAGGTAGTATAAAAAGTCATTTTAAACACAAAGCACACAAGGTAAAAACAAAGAACACAAATGTAATATATTGTATTTCTGATTCTTGTGATCTTTGTGATCCGCCAACTGGCGGACTTTGTGACCATTGTGGTTAACTTAAATAACTTTTGATACAGCCTCATTAAGCGTTTAGAGTTAAATATGAAAAATTAAAATACAGACAATGAATATTTTCCACACTATTCCGCTATTGGCTTTTTTTGTGTTGTTTTCCTGTAAAAACGAAACCTCAAAATCCGACTACCAGATTCAGGGTATCCCCTTTAACGAAGTAAAAATCAGCGATCAGTTCTGGTCTCCCAAGATTGAGACTGCCCGAACGGTGACAATTCCTGCCTCGTTCGCCAAATGTGAAGAGACCGGCAGGGTGGCCAATTTTGAAAAGGCTGCCAAAAAAGAGGGGAAATTCGGAACTGAGTTTCCGTTTGACGACACAGATATCTACAAGATCATCGAAGGAGCCTCTTATTCAATGAGCGTTCATCCCGATCCGAAACTCGACCGCTATGTCGACAGCCTGATCACAATCGTTGGGAAAGCCCAGGAAGCCGACGGTTATTTATATACCGCACGGACCATTGACCCGAAGCATCCGCACCCATGGTCAGGTGACCAACGGTGGGTAAATGAATCGGTGCTAAGTCATGAGCTCTATAATTCAGGACATCTGTTCGAAGCCGCTTCGGCCCATTTTCAGTCAACCGGGAAGCGCAACTTTCTCGATATCGCACTTAAGAATGCAGATCTGCTCCGTCAGGTATTCACTCCCGGTAAAAGGAATGATGCTCCGGGTCACGAAATCGTAGAGATGGGGCTCGTGAAATTATACCGCATCACCAAAGAGCAGAAATACCTCGATCTTGCAAAATATTTTATCGACAGTCGCGGCAAGGAGAACGATCCAAAAAAGGCCTATTCACAGGACCACAAACCATTCATTCAACAGGATGAGGCTGTAGGACATGCAGTTCGTGCCGGATACCTGTATTCAGGCGTTGCCGACGTTGCTGCGTTGACCGGGAATGCAGCATATATCTCTGCAATCGATAAGATCTGGGAGAATATGGTTATGAAGAAATTCTATATCACAGGAGGCATTGGTTCACGTCACGAAGGGGAAGCATTCGGGGATAATTATGAATTGCCAAACCTCACGGCCTACAACGAAACCTGTGCCGCAATCGCCAATGTATATTGGAATTATCGCATGTTTTTGCTTCACGGCGATTCAAAATATATCGATGTGCTCGAACGGAGTCTCTACAATGGGGTGATCTCCGGAATTGGGTTGGACGGCAAAACCTTCTTCTACCCCAATCCACTGGAGTGCGATCTTAAGTATAAATTCAACAGCGGCGAAAAGCTCGACCGTCAGCCATGGTTTGGGTGTTCATGCTGCCCGACCAACATGTGCCGTTTTCTCCCTTCAGTTCCGGGCTATATTTATGCAAAAGGGGAAGACAAAATCTATGTAAATCTATATACGACAAGTTCATCCAAAATTGACCTGAACGGAAAAAATCACGTTGAAATCAGCCAGGAAAGCCAATATCCATGGGATGGGAACGTGAAGGTCTCGGTTTCCGGAGAAAATCCCGGGAAATTCGCACTTTGTCTGCGCATCCCCGGATGGGCTAAAAACCAGCCGGTTCCCGGAGATTTGTATACATACACGTTACCGGAAAAGGATTCCTTTGCTATTCTCTTAAATGGTAAAAAGATCGCTTTCAAGTCTGACAAAGGTTATGCTGTTATGGACCGCGAGTGGAAACAAGGAGATGTAGTGAACCTGACATTACCAATGCAGATCCGCCAGGTAGTGGCCAACAAATCGGTAAAAGATGATCTGGGCAAAGTTGCCATAGAACGGGGCCCAATTGTTTATTGCCTGGAAGCGATTGACAATGAGAATATTGACAACATAGGTATTTCGCCTAATGATCTGTTCAGCGCAGGATTTAACCCAAATCTGCTGGGTGGAATTGAAACGATTTCGGGCAAATTAATCGACGGAAAAGTAAGTTTTTCTGCCATCCCTTATTATTCGTGGAATAACCGGGGTATCGGAAAGATGAAGGTGTGGATTCCAAAAAAATAATTATTCGCTAATGAAGTCACCCGGTTTGAAGTCACCGGGTGACTATGCAAGTCCTGAACAGTCACCCGGCGACTATTTATACCCGATAATTAATTGCATTTTTATATCTTTGAATGGTTTAACAGCGATCAAACTAACATCAGACCTTACCTTTATGAACGCTATACTTTCCCAACAACAAATCGATTCATACCGTGAAAACGGCTTTCTACTGATTGAAGATTTCCTTAGTGAGGCTGATTTAACAGTATGGAGAGAGGCTGTAACAGAGGCGATTGAACAACGGGGCGGCAAGAAAATGCCTGGCAGCGAGATTAAAGTCGGGGAAGACGACGGGATCAACAAGGACAGCGATTACTTTGCCAAGGTATTTGACCAGATGCTGAATCTTTGGCAAACCAACGACAAGGTAAAACAGCTGATGCTCGATAAAAATTTGGGGAGAATGGCGGCGGATCTTGCCGGGTGGGAAGGGACGCGGATCTGGCATGACCAGGCGCTCATAAAAAGGCCCTGGGCCAATCCAACATCCTGGCATCTCGATACCCCATTCTGGTCTTTCAGCGACCGGCGGGCATTATCGATCTGGGTGGCGCTGGATGATGCTACTCTCGAAAACGGTTGCCTCTATTTTATCCCCGGAACATTCCATTCTACTACGTTTGAAAATCCCGGAATCGGGAAAAACATGGATGCGATATTTGAGTTTTATCCTCAATTTATTAAATCCAAATCAGTGGCAGTGCCCATGAAGGCCGGAAGTTGTTCTTTTCACAATGGCCTTACCATTCATGGTGCGGGAGCCAACATGACAAGCGGTTTCAGGCGGGCAATGACCTGCGCCTACATGCCCGATGGGGCAACATTTAACGGAATTAAAAACATTCTGACCGATGAGCAGGTAGCTAAACTTAAAATCGGAGATCTGCTGAATGATGAATCACAAACCCCTTTGATCTATTCACGACTAAAAACAATCCATTTATGAATCTTTTGATTCTCTGTCCGCAATGGGGTCAGGAACACCTGCCGGTTGAAGATTTTTTTCTAAGGGTAAAAGAGGCAGGATATGACGGAGTTGACACCTGGATGCCCGAAGAACCAAACGAAAGGAAAAATTTCATCCGATTATTGGAGCAATACGATCTGAAAATAGTCAGTCACCAGCACCAGGCGAAAGGGGATACCATTAACGATTTTTGCAGGTCACTGGAATATTACCTCAACCTATGCCTCGAATGTAATCCACTACTAATCAACACCCATTCAGGCCGGGACTATTTTTCACTTGAGGATCAGCTCAGAGTCATCGACACCGTTGAAGAGTTTTCCATAAAGAACAGGATTACCGTTGCCCATGAAACCCACCGCGGACGAATAGGTTTTAGCCCATACAATACCTGGGAACTGTTTCAGCGCAGACCTGAGATGAAAATAACGGCTGATTTTTCACACTGGACCTGTGTGACAGAGAGCTATCTGGAAAATTGTGCTGAGATTGTGGAAGAGGCCATAAAACGGACCAGGCATATCCATGCCCGGGTCGGTTATACTCAGGGGCCGCAAATTCCCGACCCAAGACTTATTGAATGGCAGGAACCAGTCGGATTTTTCCTCGCTTTATGGAGAAGAATCTATGAATATCGAAAATTGAATAATGCCGGATTTCTCACTGTGACGACTGAATTTGGACCACCTCCATACATGTGGACCAGGACCGAAGACAATAGTCCGGTTACCAGTCAGTGGGAAATTAATTTATATGTAAAAGATTTATTGAGAAAAGCACTGAAGTGATTGTTCACTTCAGTTAAAGGGAGAAGTGTAACATTTGTTACACTTTCATATTTCACCGAGAAAAAATAATGAAAACTGTATTTTTTAATGATAAAGCTATGACCATCCAAAAATCACTTCTGTTACTGTTTCTAATCGCACTATTTTCCTGTGCAGTAAAAACAACACCTGCTCCTGCTCTCCGGATATGGGACAATCAGCCAGCCAATTCATCGGTTCAGGATGTGACTCGCGGTTGGGAAAACGATCCGGAATGGCTCAAGGCCTTCCCCATCGGAAATGGATTTCTTGGGGCGATGGTCTTTGGTGATGTAAATCACGAACGGCTTCAACTAAACGAAAAAACCTTATGGTCAGGCAGTCCGGACGACAACAATAATCCCAATGCAATTTCGTCATTGGCTAAAATACGCGAGTTGCTTTTTAGCGGAAAATACAAGGAAGCTTCGGAACTAACTCTCAAAACTCAGATATGCAAAGGGGCCGGTTCAGGACAGGGAAACGGCTCAAAAGTCCCTTTTGGCTGCTACCAGACACTGGGTGATCTTTGGCTCGATTTTGGAAAATCGGCAACCTACCAGGATTACCACCGCGAACTTGATCTCTCGCGCAGCGTTGTCACTGTTTCGTACAGACAGGACGGAATAAACTTTAAACGTGAGATCTTCACGAGTTATCCTGACCGTGCACTTGTCATGCGGTTGACGGCAGATAAGAAAGGGGCCTTAAGCTTCAGAACATCCCTAAATCGTCCCGAGCGGTTCACAACCCGTAGCGAAAATGATCAGTTGGTGATGACCGGAACCATGGATAACGGCAAAGGGGGTGATGGAATGATGTTCGCTGCCAGGCTAAAAGCGATCTCATCTGGTGGGGCTGTTACTTTCGCAGATAATAAAATGGTGGTAACCCATGCCGATGAGGTGGTTTTAATTCTCACTGCCTCGACCAATTACAAACAGGAGTACCCCACCTATCTGGGAAATAATCCAAGGATAACTTCATTTGAACAGCTCAACAAAATCATTGATCAGCCTTATACTAAACTTTTAAAAAGACATGTTGACGATTATTCGTCCCTCATGGAAAAAGTGAGTTTGAAACTCACAACCAACGATCCCGACACCATTCCAACGCATATACGTTTGAAAAATCAGGAGACCAATCCCGATGATCTACATCTTCAGGAGATTTATTTTCAGTTTGGAAGGTACCTTCTGATCTCCTCATCGCGCGAGGGGTCATTGCCAGCTAACCTGCAGGGAGTATGGGCCAATAAAATACAGACAGCATGGAATGGCGATTATCATACCGATATCAACGTACAGATGAACTATTGGCCAGCCGACATTACCAATCTCTCCGAGTGCTATGGCCCTCTTACAAACCTCATTGAATCACTGGTTAAACCAGGGGAAGTCACTGCTGCTGTCCAATACAAAATGGGTGGATGGTGTGTCCATCCGATTACCAACGTTTGGGGATTTACCTCACCCGGTGAACACCCCGGCTGGGGCATGCATGTCGGTGCCGGGGGTTGGCTATGTCAGCATCTCTGGGATCATTACACCTATACCCTTGACCGGAAATACCTGGAACGGGTATATCCTATTATGTTGGAATCGGCCCGCTTTTATCTCGACTGGCTCGTGAAAGATCCGGCCACAGGCAAGCTGGTATCAGGTCCTGCCGCCTCGCCTGAAAATGCTTTCGTCGCCCCTGATGGTTCTGTTTGCTCGATCAGTATGGGACCGTCGCACGACCAGGAGGTGATTCACGAACTGTTTACCAATGTGTTGCAAGCTTCAGAGGTACTGAAAGACACAAATCCATTGCTGGAGAAAATAGACCTCTCCCTGAAGAATCTTGCTGTTCCGCAGATCGGATCAGATGGACGCCTTATGGAGTGGGGTAAGGAATACAAAGAAACAGAGCCGACGCACAGGCATGTTTCCCATATTTATATGTTACATCCCGGAAACCAGGTTGACCCGCAACGGACACCTGAACTGGCAGCTGCTGTAAGGAAGAGCCTGGATGCCAGGACCGATATCGGAACCGGTTGGTCACTGGCGTGGAAAGTCAATTTCTGGGCAAGACTCAAAGATGGCGACCGAGCCTATAAATTGCTGAAAAACCTCCTTCGCCAAACAGACAATGGCAAAATCAACATGTCGAACGCGGGTGGAACCTACCCAAATCTGTTCTGTGGCCATCCGCCATTCCAGATTGACGGAAATTTCGGGGGGACATCAGGTATTGCCGAGATGTTGCTTCAAAGTCATAATGGGTATATCGAACTGCTTCCTGCCCTCCCCTCTGTCTGGAAAAACGGGGAAGTAAAAGGGTTGGTGGCCCGCGGTGGAAACATCCTTACTATGAAATGGGAAAACAACAAGCTGGTTTCTGCTCAACTCTTTTCAAGAAATGGAGGGGCATGCCTGATCAAATACAAGGATAAATCAGCAAAATTCACCAGTCTGGAAAAAGGGGGAACCTATTCACTGGATGATCAGCTAAACATCAGCACAAAATGAGAAGTCAATCAATTTTTAAATTAATCGTTCTTTTAGGTCTCCTGTCAGGAATAAACGCATTTTCCCAGATTCAGATTCATGTAAATACCTCAAAACCTGTCGCTCCTGTTCAGCCAACCATGTGGGGAATATTTTTTGAAGATATAAACCTTGCAGCCGATGGTGGCATTTATGCAGAACTCGTCAAAAATCGCTCCTTTGAGTTCTTTCAACCCCTGATGGGCTGGAAGATTATGAAACCCGACACAACCACTGGGGTAACCATTTTAAACCGCAGTGAGACAAATCCTGACAATCCGCGCTTTGCCAGGATTTCGGTTGCTTCGGGTGAACCATCCTTTGGATTATCCAATGAAGGGTTCAGAGGGATGGGGATAAAAAAAGGGGTGACCTACCACTTTTCGGTCTTTGCAAAGCAGAAAGCTGACAGTAAACTTAGAATGCGCATTGAACTGGTAAATCCTCCGGGTGAAGTAATCGGCTCCACCAGCATGGTTCCTCAGTCGGAATCATGGAAGAGATGTGAGGTCAGCTTCTCGGCAACTGCCACCGAACAAAAAGCAAGGCTCAACATCTGGTTTGAAGGCGAAGGGTCGCTGGATCTCGATATGATTTCTCTCTTCCCTGACGACACGTGGAAAAATCGTCCGGGTGGTCTGCGTGCGGACCTGGTACAATTGCTTGCCGACCTGAAACCTGGATTTATCCGTTTCCCGGGAGGATGCGTAGTCGAAGGGAGGGAACTCGAGACCCGTTACCAATGGAAAAAAACTATCGGAAATACCGAAGACCGCAAACTGATCGTAAACCGATGGAACACAGAATTTAAACGCCGCGAAACTCCCGATTATTTCCAAAGTTTCGGATTAGGGTTTTATGAATACTTCCAATTATCTGAAGATCTGATCGCAGAACCGCTTCCTATTCTGAGTTGTGGAATGGCATGCCAGTATAATACGGCCGAGCTTGTCCCATTGGATCAACTCGACCCCTATATTCAGGATGCCCTTGATCTGGTAGAGTTTGCCAACGGAACTTCTGATTCTAAATGGGGGAAAATCCGTACTCAAATGGGGCATCCGGAACCCTTCAACCTCAAAATGATCGGAGTCGGAAATGAGCAGTGGGGAAATCAATATATCGAACGTTATAAGATTTTTGCAAAAGCGATTGCCGAAAAATATCCTTCCATAAAGATTATCTCAAGCGCAGGTCCTGCTCCAAACGGAACGAACTTTGATTATGCTTCTTCTGAACTTAAAAAACTGAATGCTCAGATTGTTGATGAACACTACTATTCAAAACCGGAGTGGTTCCTGGAAAATGCCACCCGTTATGATAATTATGACCGCAACAGCTATAAGATTTTTGCCGGAGAATATGCAGCTCATGGAGCTAAAACCGGGATTCCCGAGTCTCATAATCACTGGAAATGCGCCCTCTCTGAAGCTGCCTTCATGACCGGTTTGGAGCGTAATGCCGCAGTTGTTCAGCTTTGTTCTTACGCCCCGCTTTTTGCCCATGTCGATGGGTGGCAGTGGACGCCTGACCTGATCTGGTTCGACAACCTGCGCTCGTATGGAACAGTCAATTATTTCGTTCAAAAATTGTTCTCAAACAATAAGGGGACCGAGGTATTACCAATGCTAAGGGCCAATAAACCAATGACAGGTCAGGATGGACTCTATGGTTCAGCAACGTACGATCAGAATTCTCATGAAATCATCCTGAAACTGGTCAATTCAAAAGGTGAACCTCAATCGGTAAATGTAGCCCTTGACGGAACTAGCAAATTGTCCAGAAACGGGACAATAATTACGCTTCAAAGTGATGACCTCACAACTTTCAATTCAATTGAACATCCAACAGTACTTACTCCTGTTGAGAACAAATTGATTATTAAAGGGAAAACGGTCGATCAGGTTCTAGCGCCTTATTCGTTCACGGTAATTAAAATTAAGCAGTATTAAATCGGATGAATTTTTCAGGAATTGCGAATACCCAATCTTAAACCGCATAGCATTAGATAGTCACACAATGACAGCTAAGTGATGCAAGAAAAATAACCATGTAAATCTTTGCGGGTCTTTGCGACCTTCGCGAGAAAAAAGAGACAATAAATAGGTCGCGCAAAGAACGCTAAGTGACGCAAAGAAAAAAATATCAATCCGTAAACCCTTTGCGATGCTTTGCGGACTTTGCGCGAAAAAATAGCTGCAAATTAGGTCGCGCTAAGAACGCTAAGTGACGTAAAGAAAAAAATATTAATCCGTAAACCCTTTGCGATGCTTTGCGGACTTTGCGAGAAAAAATAGCTGCAAAT
>CAIVCR010000034.1 GCA_903904515.1 uncultured Bacteroidia bacterium | reverse complement strand
TTGACAATCAAGAAAAAATCAAAGAAGAAAAAATCCAAAAACTGGAAAAACAATTAGCACGATTAAAACAAGCAGCTTAAATATGACGAAAATCAATATTGATTATCAAGAGATTAAAAAGAGTTATATAGGAGTCACTAAATCACCAAGGCTCTCAAAGTATTGAAATATAAAGAAACATACTTTGTGTAGCTTTGTGACTTAGAGCCTTTGTGGCGTTTTTGTAATCCCAATATTTTTAATTCTTTTGACTCTAAAATCCGACATTTATTCCTAATTCATTCAATATCATGCATTTTTCAACAATACTAAAAAGACTATTTTCAAGAACTATCAGACCTGACGCACTCTGTTTGGGATTTTTAGCAATCTTCATGATTTGTAATAACGTCGAAAAATCGTTTGGTTCGGAATATAAAAAAATTATCATTCAACATGCTGCCGCCATCAGCAAAATAGAATTGAATATTACAAGCCTATTGGCTGACAGACTAAAAGAGGCAGGCATCACAGATCTGCAATCAGTACCAGAAAACTTTGAGATCAAAGAATCCTCAAACGTGCTGATCATAAGGATCGGAATACCGAAAAGTAACCTTCAGATCAGTTCATGGATCAAGAATCAGCATATCCAGCCATTGACAGAACTTGAACCAGGTCCGGAAGGTTTCTTGCTGAAAAAGAGCAATAATCAGAACATTGTCATTATTGCAGGGATTGATGAACGGGGATGCCTTTACGCCGTTGGTGAATTACTCAGGCAAGCGACGATCAGAAATGGAGTAATTAATCTACCCGACAATATTGAGGTACGCACCGCCCCTGCATTTGAAATCAGGGGCACCCAGGTACAACAAAGCAATGTGGCCAGAGAACTTGGTAAAGCCCGGCCATGGACCGATAAGGAGACGCAACGGGTAATCCTCGATTATGCCCTCGCTGGAGCAAATATTTTTTCGACTGGATACGGCCCCATGTTTGATTTCATTCAATCGTATGGGTTGATGACCCAGGGTGAATTTGGTCCCAACACAGCCCCTGGTGATATACCTAAAGAGTGGGAAGCAAAAGAATCGATAGGCAGAACCGGATACGTTTGTTTGTCTGTTCCGGAAGGTAATCAATATATGCTTGACCAGTGCGACAAATTTTTCAAAGATCGTCCGGCATTCGATTTGGTGAAATTCTGGGGTGGCGATGGTGGTGGATGTGAATGCGACAGATGCAAACCCTACGGAAAGATCTTTATTCAGACCGTTGAAAAAATGGCGGCCATCGTGCATAAATATCATCCCGAAACACGGGTCTATTTCACAAATCAAAAGTTTCAGAACAACGATGACAATGCCATCTTCAGCTATTTACAGGAAAAACCGAGCGATTGGCTTTTTGCCTGGGGATATGGACCCGGATCAGATGCCACCTCCTGGCAACCGGGGCATCGTCAGACCCACCGGATGGATTTATTCCGTTACCCGGGCTATGGTCCATACTCTCTTTATCCCAAAGAGATTCTGCATCAGCTGCCGCCAAATGTCAAGCTCTTATATTACAATGAAATAACTCACTGGAAATATGCCCAACACGCATTTGTCCAAATGTACCCCCGACCAGATAAGGATGGCAACCACCCCCCACATTGGAGCCACGACATTTACGAGCGCCGTCCCGATCAGTTTCTCACAATGGTTTATAACCGGCTCTCCTTTTATGCCTGTCCGAAAAATTATTTCCGCGTTTTTAACGATCTTATGCCTTATGGAATTGGCGACATAACTCACTCAAGTGGTCATCACGACCATTTCAACCAGTGGATGTGGCAGCGGTTATTATGGTCGCCCAGAACAGGCCTCGACGAAGTAGTTAACGACTACTGCAACACCTGGTTTGGTCCCGAAGCTGCGCCGCTCATGGCTAAAGCACTCTATATGCTCGAAGAAAATATTGGGGAGCAATCTGAAACAGCTCTTCCTGAAAAATCCGGGATAAAGCGGTATTACGACCTGGTCAAACAAGCCGGAAAACTAATTCCTAAAGAGATAATGGATCAGGATTGGCTTTGGCGCATGTACATGCAAAAAGGGGTCCTCGACAGATACACTCAATTAAGTGTGAGCCAGCAAATGAGGTTTCAATCGGTCATAGAAAAACTAATTGCCGCTTCGCTTAAAAGTGGTGAGACTAAAAAGGGGATCCAGGAAGCCCTTGCAATGTTTGATCCCAATGAATCAGACGAAATGATCGCGCTAAAGGAGGAAGCCAGAATTCTGAGTGACGAGAGCAACAGGCTCTTTGGTGAACGAAACGACGGAGTGTATAATCTCAAACACGATTTTATTGGTCTTGGATGGTTAAAACGCCAGCTTGAAAGGGCAAAAGCAGCTGAGACGGCCAAACGGGATGAACTACTTTCAATGATTGTCGATTATGAAAATCCCGGAGAAGGGGGATTTTACGATAATCTTGGAACCGGCAATTCTGCACCGCATGTTGTTGCGGGGTATCCCTATGATCACGGACAACCCTATGTTGCTAAGATGATGTCCGAAGGAAACCGGCCGTCACAACGATCCATGCATTTCACCCAGGATGAAGATCAGGGACTAACTCTCCATTATAACGACCTGGATAAAAACGCTCCCTATAAAATCCGGTTTACCTTTGTCCGCCCATGGTACCAGGAACGTTATGCGATCCGCATGAATCAAAAATCCCAGACCATCTATGCCGACGATATTCCGATTGCAAAAAACGTAGAACTCCCTTTGCAAATGAGTGACTTCTTTACTTATGATATCCCCGCGCAGGCAACTGCCGACGGGGAATTGACGATCCGGCTGGAGCGTGCCCCTGATGTAGCTCATGGCGATCGGGTGAGTGTGGAGCAATGGAGAAATTCAGGAGGATGGGGAACACTGGCCTCAGAAGTGTGGCTGATAAAAAAACATTAACCTCACAAGCTAAAATGAATAATGGCCGGATCTTCTGAATGCATAATAAATGAGCTAAAATTCATTTGCTTTTAACCTATGCATCACCTATTTTTGTATAAATATTTATGATTTAAATCGGTATAATAATTACAGTTATGATTCAGGAAAGCTATATAACAGACAAAAATGGACATAAAATAGCTGTTCAGATTCCTATTAAAACATTCAAAAAGCTAATCTCCGATTCCGAGGAATTGGAGGATATTAAAGAATATCGAAAAGCTAAAACTCATAAAGGAGATGCAATACCTTTTGAACAAGCTTTCAAGGAAATCGAAGATTCCATTAAATGAAATTTACTGTTTTAATAGAACGTTACGCCCTCAAGCAAATTTTAAATCTTGATAAAAAGGTTATCCCTCTTATTAAATCCGCTATATCAGACCTTGCAGATAATCCCCGTCCATTCGGCTATAAAAAACTGAAAGGTGAAGAAGCATACAGAATACGTGTAGGAGTATACCGAATAATTTATGAAATTGATAATAATAGGATTATTGTCACTGTAGTCTCAGTTGGCCACCGAAAAGAGATTTACAAATAATATAGTTAACTGACAATCCGATTGGAACGTACTCCGGATTTAGCTAATGGCGATCGGGGAAGAGTGGAACAATGGAGAAATTCAGGAGGATGGGGAACATTGGCCTCTGAAGTGTGGCTGATTCAAAAACATTGACTTTTTAATATTATCAATTTTGTGAATCTTCATAAAGGGAAAAAAATAATTGCATCTTAAAATTAAAGCAGTAAATCAACCTGATTCAAAAGAATAGTACTAATAACCGATCGATTCGGCAAATCCAGATAAGGATAGGTAACCTTTGAGAGATACAACCCCTGGGCATAAACAGGAATTATAGTTTTTGGGGTGACCTTTGTTTTCAGATACTTCTCAAAATCAGACACTGAAAGATCGCCATTCCCGATCTCAAGCAATTTTCCAACAATAATCCGGATCATACCTGCCAAAAAACGGTTCGAAGTGATATGAAACCTCAACCTGGTGCGGTTGATATCGGTAAATAGTTCAGCCTTCGAAACATTGCAAATGGTGTGTTCATATTTCAGCGGCGACTTACAGAAGCAGCCATAATCCGTGTAATTCGTGAGCAATCCGGCAGCCTCCTTCATTTGCTCCAAATCAGAATTTTTCAATGGATAATATGAACTTAGCCCTAACAGGTAGGGATCCTGTTCGGTATGAATATAATAGTCATAACTGCGCTGAATTGCATCAAAACGGGCATGTGGCAACCCCTCCATTGGGAGTACATCAAAAACGGTGATGTCGTGGGGCAAACATTTATTCAACCGAAATTTCAAATCAAATGAAAAATCATACCCAATATCCAAATGGAAAAAAAACTGGCTGGCATGCACCTGTGCATCGGTACGACCACAACCGACAATAGCGATTGTCTCCTTAAAAATCTGGCTGAGCATCGTCTCAATAACCTGCTGTACACTTTCAATTCCGGGAAGTTTCTGCCATCCCCGGTAATTGTTCCCATTATAAGCAATATGAAGAAAATAGCGCAAAATGATCAGCATTTAATTTGTACAAATATACCTCTTTAGTCAAATGTCAGGATAATTGTCAGAGATAACAACTATTTTTGATTAAAATATCAATCCTATGCAATCTGTAAATCCATTCTCAGGTAAAATAATCCAAAATTATACGGATTATACCTCCAATGAAGTCGTTGCAATTATAAAACAGGTGGATACCGCTTTTCATCTATGGAAACAGACCAGTTTTAATCACCGGGCCGGGCTGATGAGGAAACTCCAGGCTAAACTTCTTGAGCAAAAGGGGGAACTGGCCACGATAATGGTTGCAGAAATGGGTAAGGTTTATCGTGAAGCTGAGGGTGAAATTTCAAAATGTGCTTTGGCTTGCGGTTATTATGCCGATAATGCAGAATCTTTTTTGAAAAATGAAGTCATCCAAACGGAAGCTTCCGAAGCTTATATATCGTACCAGCCCATTGGAACTGTTTTGGCAGTTATGCCCTGGAATTTTCCGTTCTGGCAGGTATTCCGGTTTTTAGCTCCTGCATTAATGGCCGGAAATACAGGAGTTCTTAAACATGCATCAAATGTATCAGGGTGTGCTTTGGCTATCGAACACCTCGTTCGGGAAGCAGGATTCCCGGAAAATATTTTCAGAACATTACTCATTGGTTCACCTGCAGTAAAAACGGTAATTGAAAATCCATTGATCAAGGCAGTTACGCTCACCGGAAGCACACCTGCCGGGAAAGCTGTCGCTTCAACTGCAGGTCATTCATTGAAGAAATCTGTGCTTGAGTTAGGGGGTAGCGACCCTTACCTGATTCTTGAAGATGCAGATATTGAAAATGCAGCCAGACTATGTGTGACCAGTCGACTATTAAATGCCGGTCAAAGTTGCATCGGTGCCAAGCGGTTTATCGTTGCAGATCAAATATACGATGCATTCACCGCAGAATTTGTCCGGTTGATGAGCGAAGCAACCTTTGGCGACCCGCTTGATCCCAAAACAACCATAGGACCTCTGGCACGAAAAGATTTGCGCAACGAGCTCCACCTGCAAGTTGAAAAAAGTCGTGAAATGGGTGCAACCGTTCTACTCGGAGGTTATCTCCCAAATGGGGAATCGGCCCTTTATCCGCCAACAGTTTTGGAAAATGTCGTTCCGGGAATGCCCGCGTATCATGAGGAGTTGTTCGGACCAGTAGCTGTGTTGTTCAGAGTCAAAACTGAGGAAGAGGCAATCCGGATTGCCAACGATACTGTCTTTGGATTAGGCGCCGCCATTTTCACTTCCAACAGATCAAAAGGGAAACAACTGGCAGAAAAAGGGCTGGAGGCCGGTTGTGTGTTTGTAAACGACTTCGTAAAATCAGATCCACGACTCCCTTTTGGCGGTGTAAAAGAGAGTGGGTACGGGCGCGAATTATCACTGGTTGGCATCCGCGAATTTGTGAACATAAAGACAATCGTGGTAAAATAAATAAGAATAACGGATGTTAATTTTATGTTTTTTTAGCTTTTTCTGAGATAAGCTTCAAACTTTAGTCACCCTCTCCGGGGAAACGCTGGGTGGGGTCAAGGTGTTTTGCAAATCTTTCAGAGCTCCTTAATTCTGCTACCTCCCACAAGTTACGAATGAAACGCTGATTATAATTGGAATGCAGATAACACAGATATGGCAGATTTACGCGGATTAAAAACGAATAAGACCAGTGAAAATCTGTTGGATCTGTGGTATCTGTGTTCCATTATCTTTCTGAGAAATTAAAGATAGAATGCAAATACTTCGACCTACTTCTTATAACTTAGTTCGGTCCTTGAGCAAAACAGAGGAAATTTCCCCATTTATTCCCTTCTTTTTTGTATATTGCATATAATTGAATCTTCTCTTCCTGCATTCGTGCGTACTCGTCCATTTAACGTACATCCATAAAGCGTATTAAGGGATTATTTTAGGATCAAAATCTTTCCTTCCCATGAAAAAACAATTCGTTCTTTTATTCAAAAAAGAATCACAAACTACACTCTTCTTAATAATTTTATTCTCCCTGCTCCTAACAGGATGTTTCCGGAATTATTACAGAATCAAGGAAAAAACGACCACCTCAAAAGAAGTTTTACAGGCAATGCAGGCTCCGGAAAAATACCTGGTTCTGCACAATAACAATTTGATTTGGAATATCACTGAGGTAAAAATCGAAAACGGATTTTTATCCGGGAAAACAAACAGGATAAACTCTGACCGATATAATAATCTTCCGATACACCCTGGAGATGGCTACAGGTATCGAAAAAACAATAATACAGATCAATCGTATATTACAAATGAGATTCATATATATGTGAATGAACCCATTGCGACAAGCGATTCGGTTAAAATTGCACTGGATTCAATAAAGAAAATTGAACTTTTCGACAAAGATAAAGCTGCCACCATTGGATCCTACACAATTAGCACTATCGGTGTGGCTGCAGCAGTGCTGGTTACTGTGGGTGTGATTGTAATATTGTCTGATCCGAATTTCATATCCGGCCCGAAAATAACCCCTAAACCCACAGCCAATGGACAATCGTCCTGCCCGTTTGTTTATACAACAGATGGGGAAGATTATTCATTTGCCGGAGAGATATTTGGCGGTGCCCTATATCCAAAATTGGAGCGGGACGATTATCTTGCTCTTCCAGCCCTTAAGCCATTTGAAAACAATTATCATATCTATTTGAATAATCAGGCAAAAGAGATTCAGTCGATAAACCTGGCTGAACTTTATGTTATTGACCATCCATCTAATTCTGAAGTGTTTATGGATAAATATGGGAACACATTTACTTCATCAGCTATACAAAAACCTTTAACTGCCTTAGATTCAAGAGGAAGGTCGCAGCTGGACAAAATTGCTGAAGTTGACAATCTCACCTATTACGACGTTCCATCCAAAGAGGGTGAAAAATTGAACGATGAGTTATTTCTCACATTTGCGATGCCTGATAACTGCCTGGAAGGCAAACTCATTTTAAGGATACGAAATTCATTAATCGTAGATTACTCATATCAACAATACGCCTTTATGTTTGGGAAGAAATGGGAAGAATTTCAGAAACGGATCCATGAAAAGTCATCAACGGAACTAAACCAATGGGTTACAGATCAGGAAATACCACTGTCGGTATCTATAGAGGAAAATGGAAAATGGAAAATACTGGAACAATTACTGCCCACCGGTCCGCTTGCCTTCAGAGATTATGTGGTTAAACTTGATCTAAACGGATTTAAAAAATCGGAATTAAGAGTAAAATTAGCCTCAGGTGAATTATTCTGGGAGATCGACCGGGTAGGAATCGACTTCAGTCCAAATTGTGTTAACCATTTTGCAGTTGTCAAACCCTTCCGGGGAGTAGATCAGGATTCTATAAATGTATTAAACAATATACGTTATGACGACAATAACTATCTGACTCAACCTAGGATTGGCGATGAGACAGAATTAGTTTTTACGGAGCCGGCTCAGCGTAAAGGTGAGAAAAGATCTGTTTTCCTGCATAGTAAAGGGTATTATACCTTATTAGGAACAGAAGGAAAGGGTAAATCCATGCTTTTCCTGCACAAATTCAAAAAACCGGCAAGCTTTACCCATTTTGTTAATGAAAATTATTTTAAGATCTCCAGGGCGTTACAAAATTAAATGTTTAGTACAATTTAGTCTACTCGTATGTCCAAACAGCTAAAACGGTTTCTGATCCTTTTATGGAGTATTTCAATCATTTGTTTGATCGCATTAAGGTGTTACAGGAATCTATTTAAAGCTTTCAAAAGTGTTCGGGGAATATTTATTTTCCGAAAGAAGATGAACAGATTTAATAAATTGCCTAAATACTACCATGCCAATAACCGGTATTATATGACCATGAATATACCCGGTTTTCCTTCAAAAGCCTTTACTCAGTTTATTCGGGACGAACTTAATCAGATTATCTCCTTTGATCCGAACAATCATCATCTGCAAATGGCCGTATTTTCGGTAACCAACAGGTGTCCGCTGCGTTGCCTTCACTGTTATGAGTGGGAACGTTTAAACGGAACCGAGTATTTATCGCTTGAACAATTGATTCAGATTCAGCAAAATCTTGAAACCTACGGATTACGCCAGATTCAGTATACCGGCGGAGAACCGATGATGCGGATAAACGATCTTAATAAACTAATCAGCTTAACGTTACCAACCACTGATACCTGGATATTTTCATCCGGATTCAATTTTACACCCGAAAATACACTAAGCTTAAAAAAGGCTGGACTCACCGGAGTCATTCTAAGTCTTGATCACTGGAACGAACAGGATCACAACCAATTCAGGCAGTCGGATCAGGCCTTTAAATGGGCAACTTCTGCAGCCGAAAATATTGTCAACGCTGACCTGGCGCTTAGCCTCTCACTTTGCCCCTCAAGAGAGTTTCTGACCCATGAAAACCTCGATCATTACCTCCGATTTGCACAACAATTAAAAGCTGGATTTATCCAAATTGTGGAACCCCGGGCGGTAGGACGTTTTAAAAACCAGGATATTGAGTTAAAAGCAGAGCATATTCGTATAATCGAGGATTTTACGCTGGATGTGAATAACAACCGAAAATACCGGGATTATCCAACTATACTGTTTCCCGGCTACCACCAGCGTGAATTTGGCTGCTTCGGTGCCGGAAGGAGATTCCTCTACATTGATTCAAAAGGGGATTTAAATGCTTGTCCATTTTGCCAGGAATCGTTTGGAAATGTACTTGAAAACAATCTTCATTCGCAAATTGGGCGCTTAAAGAGCCGTGGTTGCCCCAAATTTGGGAAAGTAAATTCACTCTAAATGAGTTTAAAAGCTATGAAAAGAGTAATTCTGATCTGCTTTTTATTCCTGGTTTTTATAGTTGTGGAGACAATTAACTGGAGCTGTCTGGCTCTTGACCATATCTTTTATCGGGGATATAAGAAAATAGTTATTAAACCACCCCATTTCATCATCGGTATGCCCAGAAGTGCCACCACTTTTTGTTATGCCTTACTCCTTGTCGATTCAGAGAATACTACGGCCATGAAACTTTGGGAGATTCTTCTTGCACCGTCGGTGCTGCAGAAGAAATTAATCCTGTTTTTAAAAAGGATTGATTCCAGGCTCAATAACAGCATGTACAAAGTTATATCCTGCATCGATCGTTATATATTTCAGGATATTAAGGGGTTTCATCCAATAAGTCTTTTCAATTTCGAAGAGGACGATTACCTTTTTTTGCCACTTCTTTCAACCATCTCATTCTCCTTTATTTTTCCCAAAAGTAACCGACTGGAAATATTCAGGCAGTTCGATGAGAAGATGACAGAACGGCAAAAGAGAGTCCTGATGAACTATTACCAGGGGTGCATCAGGAGACACTTGTATGTTTTTGGTGCAGATAAGCGATACCTTTCAAAAAGTCCTTCACATACCTCCAAAATAAAAACCCTTAACCAATACTTTCCGGAGTGCCGGTTTATCTATTTACTGCGTGATCCCCTTGATACAATTACCTCAACGATCTGTCTGCTTAAACAGTTCAAAACTATATTCTATACTCCAATTGAGACCAGTTCGATATCCCATCAGACCCTGCAACTTGCTGATATATGGTATAAATACCCATTAATTAGCTGTCACGCTTTATTAAGCCAATCAATTAATATAGTTCTTTTTAAAGAGTTGATTTCGCAGCCCGCTGCGGTGATTCGGCAATTGTACGGGCATCTTGGATTAGCCATATCCATGCAATTTGAAAAAGGATTATTACATTTTGAAGAGACAAGGGAGAATTTCAAATCGGGCAACCAATATTCTCCAGCAGAGTTTGGATTAACAAGAAAAGCTATTCTGGATAGGTATTGTTTTGTCTATGATCAATTTATAAAGTATTGACAAATCTGTTTCCTGGATATAAATCAGAAAATTTAAGTTATGAACCACAACCCCGCAGCTTCCTTAACTGAGGACCTCTCAGTCCGGCGTGAAATCGCTGAAATCAACCTAAAGGAGTTATACCGGTTACCATGGACCATGTCGGATAATGCCATGACGTGGCTTGAACCCACCCGATTCTGCAACCTGAAGTGCGATGCATGTTTTCACTTTTCCGATCCCCTAAGTCATAAAAGTCTCAAAGAGATCCGTTCAGACATGGAGCAGCTCATGTAGCTGCGTAAATGTGATGCGATGCTCATTGCAGGTGGTGAACCGCTAACTCATCCTAAGATTTTAGAAATCATCAAAATAGTCAAATCGTTTAAGGTCAAACCTGTTTTAATGACCAATGGAGTTGGTATTAATGAGCCAATGATACGGGAATTCAAGAAAGCCGGTTTGTCCGGAATCACCTTCCACGTCGATTCACATCAAAAAAGGGCGGGATGGGAAGGTAAAAATGAATCTGAATTGAATGAATTAAGAGGTATTTATGCGACGATGTTGAAAAATATCAAAGGACTTACCTGCGCCTTCAACACCACAATTTTTCCTGACACATTGGAACAGGTTCCTGAAATTGTAAAATGGGCACTTGAAAATATCGATAAAGTACAAATCTTATCCTTAATAGCCGTTAGGATGATTAATTCAGCTGACCAAATAGATTATTTTATTGGAAACAAAAAAATAGACCTTGAAGAGACACCCTATAATTCAACAATACAATACCGGAATATCATATCTGAAGAGATCTATTACCAGATAAAGAAAGTTATTCCTTCATACCGGTTCAATTCATTTCTGGGAGGCACATCCAGGTCAGATACTCCCAAATGGGTGCTGAGTACGCATGCGGGAATAAAAAATCGTTCATTTGGGAATCTTGGACCCCGATCAATGGAACTTCTGCAAACCTTTCATCATCTTCTGACAGGCAACTACCTCGGATTCAATAAAGCAAATCTGAATAAACTGGGAAAGGAAACTCTCCCCTTTGCCATTTTTGATAAAAACGCACGTCAGCTGTTCTCCAATTATCTCAGCTTCATCCTTAGGCATCCGCAATATTCGTTTCGTCCGTTGTTTTTGCAATCCATCACTGTTGTTCAACCTGTTGATATATTGCCAACCGGTGAAAATGATAATTGTGACGGATGTCCAAATAAAACCCTGTGGCAGGGCCGGTTAATCTCTGCATGCCGACTCGAAGAATATCTGATCTATGGTTCCCCGATACAGACAATACCAAAACCTTCTTACACAGCGGTTCCTGAAGAAATATTAACTTCTGAAAGATGAAAACACTTCTATTGAGTACTATTCAAAAGCCGTTAGGGATTGACAATGAATTGTGCACAAAAAATATTCAGGCTGAAATGTACCATGCCCAGGTAACTCTGGCCCAGGATGTTTTCAGTTTGCGGGCGCACTGTTCAGGATGGGGTCTCGAATTTATTGCAGCAAATTTAGAATCACCAACAACGGTATTACACTACCCCTCCGAAAGGATGTTTATTCGCGAAATAAAGAAGAATTATGATTTTGTCGGAATAAGCTTTGTAATGTGCACTTTCCCAAAGGCCAGACGACTTTGCGAACTGATTCGTAAATATGCTCCGCAGAGTAAAATTGTGCTGGGCGGATATGGAACGGTACTTGGCGAGTGTGACCAATATGGTGACTATGTTTGTCGCGAAGAGGGGGTAAATTTTCTTAAACGCATACTCGAGGAGGAGGAGGTCTCAACATTTAAAACTCCTGATATCGTCCGCAAAATCTCAATCCTTTCTGTCACAAACCGCTCTGAAGCAATCATCTCCGTAGGACTCGGCTGTTCGCGCGGATGTGACTTCTGTTGTACAAGCCACTTTTTTCACGAAAGGTACATTCCATTACTGAAAACGGGGAAAGAATTAAACGAGGCAATGCTACGTATTGACTCAAAAAATTCGACAATCCGAAATTTTGGGATCGTCGATGAAGACTTTTTGGCCCCCAGGGAACGGTCGCTGGAGATGGCCACATTGAACGCCCTGGAAGTTGATAAACCCATATTATTTTCGTGCCTTACCAGTTTGAAGAGCCTCTCACAATATACCATTGAACAACTGCTGTCGATGGGTCTTTTTGGTGCATGGGCCGGTATTGAATCCCAACAGGCCAAATACTCAAAATTAAAGGATATAAATCCTCCGGAGATGTTCCGCACTTTGCAGGAGGCTGGGATCAGCATGCTGGCTTCGATGATTATCGGGTTTGACTGGCACGATAAACAAACGGTTGAAAACGATTTTCAGTATCTCCTTTCGGTACACCCCACGCTGAGTCAATTGATGATTTACAGCCCATGTCCTCAAACACCGCTTTTCAGAAAATATCAGAATGAGGATCGGCTGCTTGAGATCCCCTATCTAAAACGGGATGGTTTTCATTTACTATTTAAGCATCCCCACTTCTCGGCTGAACAGCTTGAAAAACTCCTGATGGAGTTGTTTCATCGCGAATATGAAGAACTTGGACCCTCGATCTTCCGAATTCAGGATGTTCAGCTTCAGGGGTATAATTATCTGGAAGGAACTGTGAATCCTCAATTTATAGCACGCCGGAGGGAAAATAAACGGCTCTGTCTGGATATATATCCGTTATTAAAAACAGGAATCACAAAAGCGCCATCCACAAAAGTCAGAAACCAATTAATTGATCTCAAACAAAGAACTGAACATACTTTCCAAATCAGCAGATCAGACAAAATCAAGGGAAACCTGGCCCCCGTGTTGTATTATATCTCAAAACTAAAGACATTTTTAGATCTAAAGCCAACCGTAAAAACTGAAAAACACACCTATAACCAAAATTTAAAAATCCATTAAAGATGATTAAAACCCGAATAGTCTCCGGTAAAAAGGAGTTGCAAACGTTTATCAATTTACCGAAACAACTGCATAAAAATCATCAACTCTGGGTCCCACCCATTTATAGTGATGAGTGGAAATATTACAGCCATCAGTCGAATCCATCTTTTGCATATTGCGAAACGGTATTAGCACTATGTTACAAAAACGAAACACCGGTTGGCCGAATAATGGGCATTATAAATCACAGATACAATAAAATCAGAAAAGAAAAAAATGGCAGGTTTTCATGGTTTGAGAGTACTGATGATCAGGAAGTTTCAAATTCATTGCTGGAATTTGTCGAAAACTGGGCGAGAAGAAAAGGGATGTACCGGATCATCGGTCCCTATGGGATGAATTACCTGGATCCGGAAGGATTTATGATTGAAGGGTTCGAATATCCGCCAACCATTGCCACAAATTACAATTTTGAATACCACCCGCAGTTTTTGCAGGAAGCCGGCTATAAAACTGAAAATGATTATGTAGTTTATAAAATTGATCTTCCCAATAAAATACCGGATTTGCATTATAAAATCAGGGAGCGAATATTAAAAACAGGCAAGTTCAAACTCATTGAATTTTCAACTCATCGTGAACTGCGGAAAAATACGCAGGCCATATTGAATCTGATGAACCACTGCTTTACCGAAATCAGCGGGTTTTCGTATTTCGATAAGATGGAGATGGATGATATTGGCAAGAAATATCTGAGCTTTTTGGATCCGCGCTTTATTAAAGTTGTAGAATACCAATCCGAGCTGGTTGGCTTCATTATTGCCATGCCGAATATCAGCGAAGGGCTTAGAAAATCAAAAGGAAAACTCTTCCCTTTTGGCTTTTTAAAGATTTTGACCGCACTTAAAAATTCAAAACAAATCGATTTGCTGCTTGGCGGAGTAAGAAAGGAATACCGGGCAAACGGTGTAGATGTCTTACTTGGAATGAGTATGATTGAATCAGCGACAAAGGCAGGTTTTAAGTTACTCGATAGTCATCACGAACTGATGTCAAATTATAAAGTACGGGCTGAAATGGAGAAAATGGGTGGAACAGTCTATAAAAAATATAGGGTTTTCAGAAAAGATTTGGTTTAATTCCCCATCAATTTTTAAAATTATCTGTTAAAGGTGAAAATTATTTCTCCTTAAGATATATATCATCACTCCTGATACTGTTTACTACTCCGCATTTTTGTATTTTCGGCCTGATTTCGTAATATTTTATATCAGCAACCCAGAAGCATATCATCCAATAAAACAAAATCAAATTTAAGGTCTGGTTGTCCATTAAATGGTATAAGAATTGCACCATAACAAAACTACTGATTAAAAATTTCAACAATTTAATGTATGCGATACCTTATTCTTCTTTCCCTCTTCCTCTCACTTTCGGGAAGAAGCAGTGCGCAGAATTATCTGTTCTCCTATTTTACAGACAACGGTCAGGATGGATTACACTTAGCCTATAGTCATGATGGCCTGAACTGGAAGGTTCTGAATGGAGGCAAATCATTTGTCAGTCCGACAGTTGGGGAGGATAAACTGATGCGCGATCCTTTTATTTTGGAGGGAAAAGATGGAATTTTCCACATGGTGTTTACATGTAGCTGGAAAGATCGTCAGATCGGATATGCTTCCTCTGCAGATCTGATCAATTGGTCAGATCAAAAATCGATTCCTGTAATGTCGCAAGAGCCTACAGCCAAAAACTGCTGGGCTCCTGAAATGGTCTATGACCCCCACAATAAAAACTATATTATTTTCTGGGCTACCACAATTCCGGGGCGCCACTCTGAAGTTGCCTCATCGGAACAGGAAAAGGGTTTAAACCACAGAATGTATTGCACAACAACTTCAGATTTTCGGACCTTCAGTCCGACAAAACTATTTTTCAATCCGGATTTCAGTGTGATTGACGCCACAATTTTAACCAAAGGAAACAGATATTATATGTTCCTGAAAAACGAAAACCCTAATCCCCCTGAAAAAAACATCCGCATTACCCAATCCGAATCAGCTGCAGGACCTTACCCTACAGCTGTCTCAGAACCAATTACCGGGAAATATTGGGCTGAGGGGCCAACAACATTAGAGATCAATGATTACGTTTATGTCTACTTTGACAAGTATACAGCGCACAAATACGGTGCGGTACGATCAAAAAACATGAAAGATTGGGAAGACATTTCCGATCGGGTACATTTCCCGCCGGGGGTTAGCCACGGCACCGCTTTCAACGTATCCGACAATTTATTCAATCAGCTAATCCAACTCAAATGATTCATTTAAAATACCTGGTTTGTGCCCTGACAATTTCATTGTCCATAACAACATTTGCTCAGAATTCTCTGACAGTAACAAACTTAAAATGCGATTCAAAAATTAATCCGATTGGGATTGGGGTAAAGAATCCGCATCTGAGCTGGGAGAGTCAATCAGCAGACAGGGATGTCAGGCAATCAGCCTTTCAGATTCTGGTTTCTGACTCCAGAGAAAAGCTTAAAGATAATATCGGGAATATCTGGGATTCAAAAATTGTAAAATCAGATCAATCAAATCAGATCGAATATACTGGACTACCCTTAAGTTCGGAGAAAAAATATTTCTGGAAAGTCAAAATCCAAACCATATCCGGGAAAGAGAGCGACTGGAGCCAGGCTGCCTCCTGGCAAATGGGGCTTAATTCTCCGGAGGATTGGGATAAAGCCCAATGGATTAGTTATGAAAATCTTCCCGATTCAATGAGAGTTGTGCCCGGAGTACATGGAGACGGAAATGAACTTGGGAATAAGGCAATTAAACGAAGTATAGTCCCAATTTTCAGAAAAGAATTTGTAGCCGCAAAGAAAATCAAAAACGCAACCCTTTATATTAGTGGATTAGGTCATTATGAAGCCTCCTTAAACGGACAAAAAGTTGGAAGCAGCTTCCTTGCTCCCGGCTGGACGAATTACGACAAAGTGGCGCTTTACAATACCTATGATGTCACTGCACAACTAAAAGAGGGAAACAATGCCCTTGCTGTGATCGTTGGAAATGGATTCTATAACATCAACCGGGAACGGTATCGAAAGCTCGTAATTGCCTATGGCTATCCCAAAATGATCTCAAAACTAAAACTAGACTATACTGACGGCACCACAACAACAGTAGTTTCAGGAAAGGACTGGAAATGTGCCCCCTCTCCTATCCTTTTTTCAAGTATTTACGGAGGCGAAGATTATGATGCAACCATTGAGCAAAAGGGTTGGGATATGCCCGGCTTTAACGATAAAAATTGGGATGACGCCCTTTCAGCAGCTGTTCCGACAAACACGCTGATCGCCGAAACGGATAATCCGGTTACAATCCGTGAAATAATCAAAATAAAAAAAACGGAACAAACTGAACCGGGAAAATTTCTTTACGATTTCGGCCAAAATTGCTCCGGAATTATCGAACTAAAAGTGAGCGGGAAAAGAGGATCAGTCATAAAGCTCACTCCGGGAGAACTGATTACCAAAGACAAAAAGATAAACCAGAACGCTTCAGGGAGTCCCTATTATTACACATATACGCTCAAAGGGGATGGCCAGGAAACCTGGAGACCCCGCTTTACCTATTACGGATTCAGGTATTTAATGGTCGAAGGTGCCGCGCCTGCATCAAAAAAGATTGCAAATAAGCCGCAAATTAATGCGCTGAGAATGCTTCATACCTGTAATTCAACAGAAAAAAACGGGGAGTTTAACAGTTCCAATGAGCTTTTTAATAAGATTTACAAACTGATCGACTGGGCAGTCCGAAGCAATACGCAAAGTGTGGTCACCGACTGTCCACATCGCGAAAAACTGGGATGGCTGGAACAAACCTACCTCATGGGAGCATCGATGTTTTATAACTACGACTATTACTCACTCTACAGGAAAGCGATTCGCGACATGATTGCGGATCAGACACCCGATGGTCTTGTTCCCGATATCGCACCCGAATTTGTCCCTTTCCAGGGTGGATTCCGCGATTCTCCGGAATGGGGTAGTGCGGGGGTTATCCTCCCCTGGATGGTGTGGCAATGGTATGGTGACCTTACAGTTGTTGAAGAGGCTTTACCTATGATGACAAAATATGTCCATTACCTTGGAACAAAAGCCGAAGGGAATATCCTTTCACACGGGTTAGGCGACTGGTTCGACTATGGTCCGAATTCGCCGGGTGAGGCACAACTCACTCCAAAGGCACTAACAGCCACAGCAATATACTATTACGATATTGTTTTACTTTCAAAAATGATGGTTCTAACCCATCATCAGGAAGATGCAATTAAAATGACAACCCTTGCAAACGAAGTTAAAACAGCATTTAATTTAAAATTCTTTAATCCAGAAACAAAGATTTACTCGACGGGAAGTCAGACAGCTATGTCGATGCCACTGGTCGTAGGGTTAGTTGAGGAGAAGGACCGAATACCCGTTTTCAATAATCTGGCCAATTCGATAACAAAATCGGGCAAATCCCTTACTGCCGGAGATATCGGGTTTCACTTTCTGGTGAAGGCGCTCGAAGAGGGCGGTGGATCACAGTTGTTGTTTGACATGAATTTCAGGAATGATGTTCCGGGTTACGGTTTCCAATTAAAAAAAGGGGCCACAGCGCTCACCGAATCGTGGCCGGCACTCGAGGAAGTCTCCAATAATCATTTGATGCTGGGGCATATTATGGAGTGGTTTTATACGGGTCTTGGAGGAATTAAACAGGAGGAGAACAGCGTCAGTTTCAGGAATATCATCATTCGGCCCGAAATCGTCGGGGATCTGAAGTGGGTAAAAGCAAGTTACCATTCTCCCTATGGAATAATCCGGAGTGAGTGGGAAAAGGGAAAAACCATGATTAAGCTGAGGGTGGAGATCCCGGCAAATACAAATGCCACAGTATTCCTCCCAACAAAACAGCCGGATTCGATCACCCAAAATGGAGAAAAAGCTGAGGTTCTAAAAACTTCCGATGGCAAGTATTTTGTTAAAGTGGGTTCAGGAAATTACACATTTGGGTTTGCAAATGACTGATGAATATTGTAACTTTGAATACAGTTCATTTTTTAATCGTAAAATGCTGATATTTTGACAAGAAAATTTTTCAATTGATAATTTTTATGTTTATTTGTAAACCGAACTATTAACCTTAAATCCTTATGAAGATGCAACTGCTATAGCTCGTGAAAAGACCAATTAAT
Organism: uncultured Bacteroidia bacterium; assembly: GCA_903904515.1. Taxonomy (GTDB): domain Bacteria; phylum Bacteroidota; class Bacteroidia; order Bacteroidales; family Prolixibacteraceae; genus JAAFHB01. The sequence goes on along the minus strand of CAIVCR010000034.1, from coordinate 22,247 downwards.
AAAGGATAAGCTATGAAAAAATATCTGGAGAAGCTCGAATGGATCTTCGATTATTATGTCGCTTATTTTTTATATAATCCGCATAAAATCGAGAGGTATCACAAGTATATGAGAAGCAGGTGGGATATTCCCTCAGGAATCTTTTCCCATCATTTAAAACACTCAAGCCTAAAAAAAATATAATCCAACTGCTTTCATTTAAAGGCTTCATAACGCATCGTTAAACCATTTCAAACTGCTTTTATATTTTTGATGATAGCGGTTTTAAATATAGAAACGTTGGTCATAACCTCTCCAGGCTAGTCATTCCTAATGATTCAGATCAAAATCCGCATTGCAATAAAGAGTATTTAAAAGTTCAGGTTTAATCTTAGGCCCGAAACACTAATTTCAATAGGTATTGTAAATTAGTGTTTCGTTTTACATCCTTTTAATTTCTACTTTTGGTAATTGTATAGAAAAAAATGTAACGCATTAGATGGGGAAAGAATACCAGATCAATTCGGATACTTTATTATGGAATAAATTTATAGCAGGTGACCAGGAGGCATTCCGGGATATCTATAATAGATATGTTCAGTCGCTTTACCGGTTTGGTTGTCATTTCACAAATGACCATGCACTTGTAAAAGACTGTATACAAGACATTTTCGTCAAACTTGCCAGATCCAGGTCTGGTTTGGGTAGCACCAACAATATAAAACTATACCTTTTTAAATCGCTAAAACGAAAAATAATTAAATCCCTGGATAAATCCGGTATAATTGGTTCAATAGATTTAGAAAAACTACCTTTTATATATACCGTATCTGTAGAAGATGAAATTATTGATGACGAATCTGAGCGGATCCGATACGTGCAGTTAGATAAAGCAATGTCTAATTTAAGCCCAAGGCAGAAAGAAGCCATCTATTTAAAATTCGTTTCTGACCTTAGTTATGCGGAGTTAAGTAAGGTAATGAACATGAACTATCAATCGGCTCGTAACCTGGTTTTTCGTGGAATGGAAAAATTAAGAGAAAACTTTCCGAAAAATATGTTTCTGTTCTTTCTGCCATCCAATCGATTAAGGTTAAAAAGATAATTTGAATCCCCGTCAAAAAATCGATTAACTTTTCCATCCTCCAGCAGGCAGCCAGGTGATTGTAACATTCATTAAAAATTACCCGGCAAAAAAAATGAAAAAAAATAAGATTAACTGAGTACAAAATCAATCCTCTCCCCTTCTTATAGAAAATGCTACCCAAACAATGTCTGCTGACGAACAAAAAATAGTTGAATTTATCCATAATCCGGAGTTTGTTCATTGGGTATTACAGCCCGATGAGGAATCGAATCAATTTTGGGAAACCTGGGTAAAAGAGAATCCATCACAACATAAGGAATTTGAGCATGCAAGATTTATTCTTAAAGGGCTTGGTAAAAATGACAAATCGCTCTCAGAAACAGAAGTATCGGAATTATGGGAAAAAATCGAGCAGTCGGAGAGTAAAAGTGCAACCCGTTTTAAACGGTTAAAAAAATGGTATGCTGCAGCCGGAATTCTTCTAATTCTTGGATTCACAGGCTGGTTAATGATCCAGCTAAACGCAACAATAAAAACCGCCATAGATTACCAAAGCATAGCGGCAAAAATAGATCCTGACAACGATATCAAACTAATTTTTGCTGATCATACGCAAAAGAATTTCACAAACAAAGAGGTTGAATTAAAATATAATCAGTCAGGAAAGCTCGAAACAAAAACAGGAAAACAGTTTCACACAGAAGATCTGATTAAAAGCTCAGAGGCTTTGCAAATGAACCAGTTAATCGTACCCAGAGGTAAAAGATCAAATATTGAACTGGCGGATGGAACCAAACTGTGGCTTAATTCGGGTAGCCGGGCTATTTATCCCGTTACATTTAACGGAAAAACCCGCGAGATATATATCGAAGGCGAAGGGTATCTGGAAGTTGCCCATAATGCAGCTAAGCCATTCATCGTGATATCCGACCAGATCAAAGTCAAAGTGCTGGGAACTAAATTTAATATTTCTGCCTATAAGGATGATTGCGGCATATCTGTCGTTTTGGTGGAGGGAAGCATTGAAGCTTTATGTGGATCAGAAGCCATAATCATGAAACCCAATGAATTGCTGAATTATAAAATATTAACTCACCAATCAACGCTGGAAGAGACCAATGTAATACCTTTTATTTCATGGAAAGATGGTTGGATGCTTTGCACAAAAGAACCTATACACTCATTAACACGCAAATTATCAAGATATTACGATATGACAATCAGCTACACCGACCCAAGGGTAAACAACATGTCACTAACAGGGAAACTTGACCTGAAGAGTAATTGTGAAGACGTTTTTAAAATTATTTGTGCCACTGCACCCCTAAAATATGAAATTATCGGGAATACCATTTTCCTGACTGTGAAAGAGAAAAAATAGTACTATCCTTTTAAACAAAAATGCCAATGAAATGACTAACCGGACAAAAAAATGACAGGCCATATTGCAGTATAGCCTGTCAAAAGTTTTAACTCAATCGAAAATTATAAAAAATAAATTAAAACCAAACAAATCTATGCAAAAATTTGGGTTATTGGTTCCGTATATCCGGAACTTTAAAAAATTCATATTGATTATGAAATTATGTTCCCTCATATTACTTATTTCATTAACAACAGCTTCGGCCAAGACCAGCTATTCACAAAGCGCGAAATTCACGCTGGATCTTGAGCGCGTCACTGTGAAACAACTTTTCGATAAAATCGAGAGCAGCAGTGAGTTTATCTTTGTTTACTACGATAACATTATCGACTTAAACAAAGAGGTAACCGTAAGTGCAAATAACGAGACCGTAGAAGAGATCCTAAACCAGGCCTTCAAATCCTCTGATAATACCTATAAAGTATTTGACCGGCAGATAGTGATCACCACTAAAGAGAGCTCAAAAGCTGAGGTGGAGGCAATATTGTCCGAACAGCAACAAAAAAAACAACTAAAAGGGAAGGTTACTGATGATAAAGGTGAGCCACTACCTGGAGTTTCCGTAATAGTCAAGGGGACTACATTAGGCGTTTCATCAGACGCAGAGGGAAATTTCAATCTTCAGGTACCCAACGATACAAAAACAGTAGTTTTTTCATTCATAGGGATGAAAACACAGGAGATCTCCATTGGCAATATGACCAATATACTGGTAAAAATGTTATCTGAAACTGTTGGAATCGATGAAGTTATTGCGATTGGGTATTCAACGGCTTCGCGGAAAAATGTGGCCAGTGCCATTGCTAAGATTTCGGACCAGGAAATCATGGGACTCTCTGTTACCGATGCACGGCAGACCCTTCAAGGTAAAATGGCTGGTGTTCAGGTGATAGATAACAGTGGTGATCCAGGTGCTGGTGCACGAATTATCATACGAGGAGTCGGATCATTTACAAACTCAGACCCCCTCTATGTTATCGATGGTATTCAAGGGGGAAATATTAATTCGGTTCCGGCTTCAGATATGGAAAGTATCACGGTATTAAAAGATGCTTCATCTACTGCCATTTATGGTTCTGCCGCAGCGAATGGGGTTGTCATTATTACTACAAAAAGGGGTAAGAAAGGAAAAATTCAGGTTGAATACGACGGATCAATTGGTGTGGCTTCTGTAAGCAAACGATACAATATGCTGAATGCGACACAGGATGTAGATTTAGTTGCAGATGTTCAGGCAGCTGCTAACTTGCCACTTACAGATAAGCTCAAAACCGCCGATGTTCGGATTACGCGAACGGACTGGCAAAAAGAGGTCTTTAGAAATGCCACGATAAATAATCATAACATTCGGATTTTCGGTGGAGGTGACAATTCGACCTATTCATTTTCAGCAGGTTATCAGAATCATGAATCTACAGTTATTGACCGGGATTTTCAGCGTGCCAGCTTCGGATTTAAATTAGACCAGACGCTGCTAAATAAAAAAGTCCGCCTTTCAGAAAACCTGCGTGTAAAAAATGATGTGAATAAAGGTGTTCTGGCGAATTTCAATGATGCGCTCAGAATGCCACCTTACCTGCCTGTACTCGACCCTACGAATTTAGGGGGTTATTCACGGGCTGACAAGATCAGTGACCTGCAGGATTCTAACAATCCGCTGAATGCAGTTCACAATACAGATTATCAATCTAAATCTCTGGACTCAGAACTTGAGCTGAACGCTGAAGTTGATATATTCTCAGGATTAACAGCCAAATCTCAGGCCAGACTATCCTCAGGAAACTACCATGATATTAACTTCAATTATCCCTCAAATGGCGGCAATTTCATTAAAACAACTGCCGACATGAGCGAAAATTACAATTACTATTACAGTGTGATTTTGGAGAACTTCTTTAATTACAATAAGCAGTTTGGAGATCATTTGATAAGTGCAACATTGGGAAACACCTATTCCCCATCAAATAATTATCGTTCCATCGCTGTTGCAGGATCTAATTACACGAGCACCTCAATTCAGAATGTTGCGCTTGCTAATTCTAATTCAGTAACCGGTGCAAACGTTAATAGCGGCAAAGCCAGGTTATCCTATTTCAGTCGGGCGGGATATACCTACAAGGAGCGATATGTTCTAAATGTAAGCGCTCGCCGTGACGCTTCAAGTGTATTTGGAGCAAACAATCGATGGGGAACTTTTTATGGTATTGGCTTGGGATGGACACTTTCGGAGGAAGAATTTATGAAATCGGTAAGTTCAATTTCAAATCTTAAATTAAGGAGTAGTTATGGCAAAACAGGGAATGATAATATTGCCCCATTCCTTACAACACAAAATCTATGGAAAGGAAGTTCCAATAATATCGTCTATTCATTTGGTGATGGAATCCCATATTCTATAGGCTCTACCGTGAATTCTATGGCAAATCCAAACCTAAAATGGGAAGAGACAACCCAATATGATCTTGGTATTGACATCGGATTTTTAAAGAACAAACTCAATTTCACCTTTGATTATTATCATCGAAACAATAATGATTTATTGATAAATACAACACTTCCGCTCACAACCGGATTAGGGCTGCCAGGACAGAACGGCACGCTAATGGTCAATGCTGCCAGCATGAAAAATAGCGGACTTGAGTCAGCCATATCCTACATCCATGATTCAGGTGCTATTAAATGGGATTTTACCGGCAATTTAACCTATAGTACGAATAAAGTAACCGCATTAGGGACACTAGGAAATAATCCGATCTCCAATGGAGAATTTATTCCTGGAATCGGGAATTCAACCCGTACTGACATCGGACATCCGCTCGCTTCCTATTACGGTTATAAAGTTGATCATGTGGCTGTAAGTCAGGCAGAAGTTGACCTTCTAAATTCCGCAACCAATAAAAAAACAAATGGCGCAGTCACTGAATATATAACCGGCATAAAACCAGGGGACTTTATTTATAAGGATATAAATGGCGATGGATATGTTGACGCCAAAGACCGGACTTATCTTGGTAACCCCTCTCCCAAATGGCAATATGGCGGAGTCATTAATGCTTACTATAAAAACATCGATATCCAGATGCAATTCCAGGGTATTGCAGGAGTAAGTGCGGTTAATGGGAATAAATACTGGTTTGAAGGAATGACAAATTCATTCAACCAGACCACTGATGTACTAAGACGATGGAAAAAAGATGGTGATGTTACCGATATGCCGGCAGCGGCCCAAAATTCGGGAACAAATATGCTATTTTCAACCTGGTACGTTGAGAACGGAGCCTACTTCAGAATGAAAAATATTTCCGTTGGATATACGCTCCCAAAAAACTTATTTTACAGCTCATTCACAAAACTTAGAGTTTATGTAGCGATTCAGAATCTGTTTACACTCACAAAGTATTCTGGATACGACCCGGAAATCTCATCAAGCTCCCCGACTGACTCGAACAATTATATTTTCCAACGGGGAATTGACATGACTCAACATCCTAATCCAACAACATACAGAATTGGATTACAATTAAATTTCTAATAATATTTCAGCTATGAAAAAATCTATCATATTTTCGGTTCTACTATTTTTAATGGTTACAGGTTGTAGTGAAAAGGCCCTGAATGTAAAAAACGACAACGGCTACATCGGTTCCACCTTTTTTAATAGTGCAGAGGCCTTTACTGAAGCGTCAACGGCGATGTACACCCCACTATTATATACCGGCATGTATTGCCGTGAGTTTTATTTCATCTTCGACCTTCTTGGAAATGATGCTGAGAAAAATTTCCCTTTAGAGGGTAGTTTACTTGAATTTCCTATTTACACTCATAATGCAAATACTACTGAACTAAATTATTTGTTCGACTCATGTTTCAAAATAGTTTTCAGAACAAATTTTGTAATTGATCAGTTGCAAACCTGGAAATCAACCGTCCCGTCAGATATTGAATTAAGCAAAAGAATATCCGGAGAGGCTCAATTTTTACGTTCGCTGGCCTATTTCTGGCTGGTTACCTGCTATGGTGATGTCCCCTTAAAAACAAAATTATCGGATCATTATATTATTGAGTCTTCCAGAACCCCTGCCGCTCAGGTATGGACATCTATCGAAACGACACTAATTGAGGCAATAAAAAATTTGCCATTATCCTATCCGGATGCTGATTACGGGCGCGTTACAAGAGGTGCTGCCGTTGCTTTACTGGGAAAAGTTTATTTGTATGAAAAAAAATATGCTGAAGCCGCTGCACAACTTGGAACACTAAGTTCTGCTCCATATGATTATGCCCTGGCAAATGATCTTGACGACATGTTTGTGAATGATATCAAAACAAAAGAGACCCTTTTTGCAGTTATGAACGGGCCATGGGAAGGCTGGGGAACAGGAAATGCCTATTATATGTTTGGCGGACAGGAAACATGGGGCGGTAAATGCACCGTTTCTGACCGCGCAATGGAATATGGCTTTAATGACTGGTGGAATGTATTGGTATCGGATGCTTTAATAAATTCGTTCACCTACCCTGATGCTAACGGCAAAAGCTATACCGATCCGAGGGCAGCAAAAACCTTTTACTCCGCTTCAGGGGCATTTGGTGGTGATGGTAACTATTGTGACCAATGCCCTGATGGGATAGTCCAATATGGCGAAACAGTAAACAACGGGCAGGTTTCATGGCGTAAATACCAGTATTATGAAAATGTAATGTCGTATGGTGAACCCGAAAGTCCAATTAATGGACAAGTAATTCGTTTTGCCGATGTTTTACTGATGCAGGCAGAAGCTTTGATTGAAAACAATCAGGCTGAAACCGCCTTACCTCTTATCAATCAGGTTCGCGCACGGTCAGGAGCCTTTCAATATAATTCGCTTGGGGATCAGCTATCAGCCAGGACCATCTTGAGGAGAGAACGGCAGATTGAACTGGCCGGAGAACAATCAAGATTCTTCGATCTCGTCCGTTGGGGAACGCTGGTTTCGACGATAAACGCAGAGAAACAAGCCGCTCTGGGTATTCAGCCGGTTAAGCCATATCACGAATTGCTTCCGATTCCGCAATCAGAAAAAGATGCAAACCCGGTTTTAAACGCTCAGGTAAAAAACAACTGGAACTAACAACCAAGCTCATATCTCATTGTAAAAAAACAGGTACTAATAAAACGCCATCAAATTTTGATGGCGTTTTTACTACTTCCTCTTGAAAATATCCGAATTATGAAATCTATTTTATTCCTCCTTTTGGTATTCAATAAAACAACCAAAGGAAACAACAACCGATTTATCAGCCTGACAGATTGCGAAAATATTTCGATCGAAGGGATCAATTTGCATAACGGAACAACCTGGCAAGTGGCGCTTTCCCATTGCAACAATGTAAAGATAAATGATATTAAAATAGTCAGTGGAAGCGACGATGGGATTGATATTTTTCGCTGCACCAATCTGGTGGTCGATGGTGTTTTCGCACATACCAAGGACGACTGTGTGGCAATAAAATCAGGTGGAGATTACCCTGCCGATCAGCCGACAGACAACATCCGGATTCAAAACTGCGTGTTCTGGAATTCAATTTGGGGCAATGCCATCGAAAATGCAAAAATAAGACTTCAAAACACAAAAGAGTTCACGATAGAATAATTTAGAACGAACATTAAATAATCAAATCCAATGAAAACTATAAAGATTGACCGACGTTCATTTTTAAAAACAGCCGGCATGGCTGCAACCGTCATTGGAATTTCAGGAAAACTGTCCATGGCTTCAGTTACACAAACCAGGGTCTTAAACACACTCCCGCGCTGGCGCGGTTTTAATCTGCTGGACTACTTTTCACCGATTTCCAAGAATGAAAAATCGTCATTCTCAACAACCGAGGATGATTTTAAATGGATGTCAGAATGGGGTTTTGATTTCGTCCGAATACCCATGGCCTATCCCAGGTACATTAAATTTGATCGGACAAAAAATGTTACTCCGGAAGATGTGTTAACTATTGACTGGAAAATAGTCGATGAAATTGTACAACTTATTGAACTTGCCAATAAATATAAATTGCATGTAAGCCTTGATTTGCACAGGGCTCCCGGTTATTGCGTAAATGCAGGATTTAATGAACCTTATAATCTATGGAAGGATGAGGCAGCTCAACAGGCATTTAAATTTCATTGGGAAATGTGGGCAAAAAGACTCAAAGACTTTTCACGTGAACAGGTTAGTTTTGATCTTGTTAATGAGCCAAGTATGCGCGAAAACATGAATGATCAGTTTGGAAGTAGGGACACTGTTCCGGGTGATATCTACAGAAAGGTGGCCAAAGAGACATCCGAAGCGATAAGAAAATATAATCCCTCCAGAATAGTCGTGGCAGATGGTAACGATGTTGGTTCATCTGCAATTTCGGAAATCGCCGATCTTGATATTGCCCAGAGTTGCAGGGGTTATTTCCCACACTATATCTCCCACTACCGGGCACCATGGGTATACAAAAATCCGGATACCGCCCCGATGCCGGTCTGGCCCGGAACAATTGACAATAAATACTTCGGCCGGGAATCACTCGAAAAATTCTATGCTCCATGGATTGAACTGGTTAAGAAGGGTGTAGGTGTTCACTGCGGGGAATGCGGGTGCTGGCGTGAAACTCCGCATGAGGTATTCCTCGCCTGGTTTGGCGATGTTTTGGATATTCTCACTCAACAAGGAATTGGATATGCATTGTGGAACTTCAGGGGTGACTTTGGCATTTTGGATTCAGGACGCAAGGATATTGAATATGAAGAGTGGCACGGACATAAGCTTGACCGCAAAATGCTTACCTTGTTACAGAAGTATTGAGGTAGAAAGGGATTATTATTCTCTTTGTTTAACCAATTTACTGCTATTCATTCCCAAAACGGAGGATTGCCTCTTCCAGCATTGTAATGGTGGCTGTCGCTCCACATCGGGAACAACCTGCCTCTTTAACCGCAATTAACTGATCTAATGTACGAACACCGCCGGCCGCCTTTACTTTTACTGCTGGTCCGGAATAAAGCCGCATCAGTTTCAGATGTGGAATTGTAGCACCGGTATAATCATATTTTCCATCGGCTCCCTTTACAAAACCAAAACCGGATGATGTTTTGACATAATCGGATCCAACTTCGGTGCAGATCTCACACAATTTTATAATATCCGTATTATTAGAAATATAATCCGTCTCAAAAATCACCTTAACGATAGCTCCAAAACGATGAGTCGCATCTGTTAAAGCTTTGATCTCTTCCCCGATATACAACCAATCACCCTGAAGTGCTTTACCAATATTGATTACCATATCAATTTCAACGGCACCATCCTGGCAGGCGGTTTCGGCTTCGAAGACTTTAACCGCAATGGTTGAATTTCCGGCAGGAAAACCAATTACACAACCTACAAAAACATCTGTTCCTTTAAGCAATTCTTTTGCCTGTTTCACCATATAAGGTTTTACACAAACCGAGGCCACATCGTACTTTTTTGCAATACCACACTCCCGGATTAAATCTGCATCAGTCATTTTAGGATGAAGGATTGAGTGGTCAATCATTTTTGCAAGTTCGTATATTTTTGTCATTTTGGTATTATATTGATTATTAATGTTTTAAAAATCTTTGATTAATACTATTAAGGAGCAATGTGGTTTATTTACCACTCCTTCTCTGACGGATAATGCATTTGATTACTAATTTGCTTTTAATCCGTGTCCATCTGTTCAATCTGTGTCATCAGTGCTCCATCCTTGTTATCGAATAACATAAATCACGCAATGGGATCAAGGTTAAGAAGTTCCATTCTGAGAACTGACAATTAAAAATACACAACAATGAATTATTTTATTACTCAGACATTATCAAAAAGTTAACCTTATAAAAATAGCCTAATTTACTTGAAACCCGGCGCTTGAACCTTATTTTTGTGCCAAATACTGACTAATTCATCTGATATTTTTCTTGAAGCTTGAATTCGTGTATATTTGCTCTGGTGCGTGATTAGAAATCAATTTAAAGGATACATCGTTAACAAATCAGACTAATGAAGAAAATAAAATCCCATTCATTTACAGGCAGACGCAAATTTATTGGGAATGTCGGACTCGGCATTGCCTCATTAACAGTTGTTCCAAATTTATCTTTTGCCGCCGGGCAGATGAACTCACGCAAAATCCGGATAGGAATTGTGGGTGGCCGCTTCGGGGCAGGATTTCAGTTTCACGAACATTCCGAATGCATTGTGGAGGCAGTCAGTGACTTACGACATGACAGACGTGAAAACCTTATGAAAGTTTACAGCTGTTCAAAAAGTTATGAATCACTTGAAAAACTTATTCTCGACCCAAAGATTGACGCAGTATTTATCGCCACTCCCGCACCCGATCATGTGCGACATGTGGTTATGACCTTAAAGGCCGGTAAGCATGTACTTTGCGCGGTCCCTGCAGCGATGACGATTGAAGAATGCTACTTGTTAAGAGATACTGTGAGAACTACAGGTCTCACTTATATGATGGCGGAAACCAGCTATTTCAGACAAAATACAATCTCAGTGAGGAAGTTTTACAATGAAGGATTATTTGGTGAAATGTTCAGTGCAGCTGCCGAATACAATCATCCCGGATTGGAGACTCTTTGGTTCGAGGAGGGGAAACCCACCTGGCGTCATGGCCTCCCTCCTCTTCTCTACCCAACGCACTGCACTGCGTTTTTAATTTCTGTGACCGGAGAAAGGCTTACAAAAGTGAGTGGCCTCGGCTGGGGAGACAAAAGTCCGCTACTGCAAAACAATCCGTATAATAACCCGTTCTGGAACGAGACCGCATTCTTTAAAACCAACAAAGACAAACCCTTCAGGGTAGAGGTAAACTGGAAAGGAGCGCTCCGAAGTACCGAGCGTGCTGAATGGAGAGGAGATAAGATGTCCTTCTTTTCAGCAACAGAGGAGGGAAAAGATCATACGATAGTCAGGGAGGCAGATGGCACAGGAAAGGATGATGCCGGTTTCCAGCACAAAGTAAATATTACTGAATCCTATCCACAACGCAATTGGTGGGAGACCGATCTGCTGCCTGAACCATTACGGCATAACTCAGGACACGATGGGTCACATTCCTTCATCACTCATGAGTTTATTGATGCGCTGATTAACAACCGTCAGCCAAAAGTGAATGTCTACGAAGCGATTGCCTATACAGCTCCCGGGATTATTGGGCATCAGTCTGCACTTAAAGGGGGAGAATACCTCGATATTCCCGATTTTGATCGTTGAGTAAAGTGAAACAGAGGGTTAATCCCAATGTGCTGTAAAAATTAACTGAAGAATTTAAATTGTAAAATTAAAGTTGCAAATTGCAAAACAAAAATAACGAGGAATTAGTGGATTAAAATAGGACGCAAATCAATCAGAAAATGAAAAATACAAGAAGAGACTTTTTAAAAGCGGCAGCAGTTACGGGTGCCGGAGCATTGCTGATTCCAACAATGGCCAATGGAGCCATTAAGAAAAAACCTGCAACTGAAAGACACCCCATCATATTAAAAGAGAATGCCGTGATCTTGTTCCAGGGAGACTCTATTACCGACGCAGGCAGAGACAGAAAAAACTCAGAACCCAATAATACTGAAGCGATCGGCCATGGATATGCCTTTTTTGCTGCTGGTCAGCTCCTTGAAAAATTTGCAGAAAAAAAATTAAAAATATTCAATCGTGGAGTGAGCGGTAATAAAGTTTACCAATTGCGTGAAAGATGGGATGAGGATTGTATCGCATTAAATCCGGACGTGGTAAGCATCCTGATCGGGGTAAACGATTACTGGCATACCCTGGATGGCGGATATAAAGGGACGCTCGAAAAATTCACAACCGATTACAGGGAGCTGTTAAACTATACCAAACAAAAACTTCCGGGAGTACAATTAATTATTTGTGAGCCTTATACTCTCAAGGGTGGTGGAGCTATTAAACCAGAACAGTGGTACCCGATGTTTGACGAGTACCGGAAAGCAACAAAACAATTAGCCGTTGAGTTTAATGCAGTATATGTCCCCTTTCAGACCATGTACGACAAGGGTATAAAAAGGGCCCCTGACCGTTACTGGGCTCCTGACGGAATCCATCCGGGGTTGCCTGGTGCAGACCTCATGGCTAAAGGGTGGCTTAAGTCAACAGGTTTGCGTAAAAAAGGGAAAAAGAAAAAAGAGGACTAATCATCTCATTTCTTGTTTCCTTCTTACTTGAGAAGGTTAAATGTAACCCGGATAAGCAACTTTAAAGAGCGCTTTTCCGGGTTATCTGTGTTAACTCTGTCCGTTTGGATTGAAAGTTATAAAATCATTTGACTTTTCGCGCTAATAGCCATATCAGCTACTGAAAAGCTGTAAAACAAAAAAAAACTTTGAAATTGTACTAATTACGTTGACTAATCATGTTTCCAAAGAGGAATACCGATGAGAAATGCAGATTATGATGATTAATTCAACAGGTGTATAGTTTCTATACACCTGTTCTATCTGCCTATATATCTGACTCTTAAATGCTATTTGATAAATCACTGTTGATTTTCTCAACACTTCCATTGTATATAAACGCATCAGGCAACATCGTATATGGTTGATATACTGTCGATTAAATTGCTTTTTAGAGTCTGGCATCATAATTGAATACCTCTCTTTAGTATTTAAAAAAGGAAAAATCATGAAAACCAGGGTCATTTTAATTATTGGTATTTTGCTGTTAAGCTACAATTTAGTCAATAGCAAAGAATTGGGAACAGTCACAGCCGATTCCCGGACAGGTTCAATGAATGTGTTCACGTCACCGGATTTATATCCGCTGACTGCTCAATGGGTGGAGGAATACAGCAAATTAAATCCACAATTGAAAATGCAATTGATTATAACTACAGATGCGGAAATTCCGAATCTGCTAAAAACAACTTCAGCTATGGGGTTTATTACGGACGAATCTTACCCGGCACTAAAAAATCAGTCGATCTGGAATATGGTTGTTGGTCGTAATGTAATTGTCCCGGTTATGAATCAGACTAATCCGTTTAAAGACGAAATCTACCATAAGGGGATAACCTCCGCCCAATTTGCCCGACTTCTGGCCAAAACTGAAATTAATAATTGGGAAGAATTATTGGGAAATATCTCCAACAAAGCCAACCATCCCGTTCACCTCTATTTTCTAAACGACCCTGCAATAAATTCAGGTATAGCAAATTTCACAAATCTGAAAGAGCTAAAAAACAAAGGCATTCAGATGAACAGCGAGAAAGAGCTATTGACTGCAATTCAAAATGACCCGTACGGAATTGGTTTCTGCAGGTTAACAGGGATGGCCGATCAGAATAACCAGTCCATTACAGCGCAACTCACCCTGGTACCAATCGATAAAAACGGAAACGGGAAAATTGATTTTTCAGAGTCTATTTACAACAATGTTCAGGAGTTCTCCCGCGGAGTCTGGATTGGAAGATATCCAATGGCTCTCTCCGGCAAAATATATTCTGTTTCATCAACGAAACCACAAAATAAAGCTGAATTATCATTCCTGAATTGGGTATTGATCGACGGGCAACAGTATTTAACTTCCAAAGGCTTTAGCGACCTGGTTTCCAATGAAAGACAATCCCAACTTGCCAAAATCAATGAACCGGCAGTTTTCGCAACCACGACTGCTCCTGAAACGAATACTCCGTTAATGGTTAAATTTTTGATCATCCTTGCAATTGGTATCACCGTTGTAGTATTGGAAATTGTAACACGTCCGGTGAGAATAAGAAACCGGGCCAGCTCAGCCCCACTGCTTAACTTACAGAAGGTCATTGATCAGGCAGAGGTTGTTGTCCCCAAAGGACTATACTTTGATAAAACACATACCTGGGCATTTATGAAAAAAGATGGTACGGTAAAATTAGGAATCGATGACTTTCTGCAGCATGTAACTGGTCCCATTACACGGGTTGAAATGAAAAATAGCGGAGATAAGATTAAAAAAGGGGAACATCTTGTTACAATTATTCAAAAAGGGAAACAACTGAACATCTATTCGCCTGTAACCGGAATAATTACTTCACAAAACAAAAATCTGCTTTCCCAATCAGGCTTATTGAATTCTGCCCCCTTTACGGATGGGTGGGTGTATATAGTAGAACCTGCCAACTGGTCGCTGGAGATTCAATTCATGAATATGGCAGAAAAATACACCAACTGGTTAAAATCGGAATATACCAGATTGAAGGAGTTCTTCGCATCTGCAGTCAGAATACATGTACCGGCGTTTATATTGGTATTGCAGGATGGAGGAGTTCTGCGGGACGGTATTCTTGCTGAAATGGGACCAGAAATTTGGGAAGATTTTCAAACAAAATTTATTGACCCCATTAAGTAATTAGAAGATTAGTTTTTTAAGATTATCCATAAAACCTGCAAAAACCGGAAATCATGGGAATTAAACGAAGAAGCTTCTTAAAGCTGCTGGGTGTTACCGGAATAACGCTTGCAATCGGAGATAGTGCCCGCGCTGCAACTTCCGACTCCGAAAACGATGTAGAGTTTACGGGGATATTATACGATTCAACACGGTGTGTAGGCTGCCGGACCTGTGAATATGAATGTGCCACTGCACATAAACTGCCTGAACCCTCTGAAAAGATTCCCCCGGTGCGTAAAACAGATGAAACCTGTAACACCGTTGTAAATACATTTCAGACCGACAAAGGAGAAGTGTTTATTAAAAGGCAGTGCATGCATTGCAATGAACCTGCCTGTGCGGCCGCCTGCCTGACTAAAGCGATGCACAAAACAAAATCGGGCCCTGTAACCTGGGATGGCGACAAATGCATGGGATGCAGGTACTGCATGGTTTCGTGTCCCTTCGACAGTCCTAAATTTGAATATCACAGCGCCAATCCAAAGATTCAAAAGTGTGATATGTGTGCTGAGCGGATGAAAACCGAAAAAAGTCCGGCATGCGTCTTCAATTGTCCCAATGATGCACTTCTTTATGGGAAACGGAGAGACCTGATAAGGGAAGCGCGCAGAAGAATTTATGAAAAGCCGGAGTTGTATTATGATCATATTTACGGAGAACATGAGGCCGGAGGAACAGGATGGTTATACCTCTCGCCCGTTCCCTTTGAACAGCTTGGAATGAATACGTCACTGCAACAATCCTCCTATCCTGAACTGACAAAAGGGTTCCTTTACAGCGTCCCTTCAGTATTTGTGCTGGTGCCTACCCTTTTACTTGGAATTCATCAGGCCACAAAGAATAACCATTTAAACCATGAGGAGGAAGAAGATGAAAAATAACACTCAGACACTCACTCTCCCGCAAGGTCAAACAACCTGGAAATTTCTGCTCAGTGAGATGAAACCAAAAGGGAAATTTCTCACCCCGTTTAACCTTATCTCAATTCCGGTAATGTTGTTAGGTTTGGTTTTAATTGTTATCCGTTTCTGGAAAGGAATCGGATCGATTACCAACCTGACACAGGATACACCATGGGGATTATGGATCGGCTTTGATGTGGTAACGGGAGTGGCATTTGCAGGGGGAGCATACGTGATAACCTTTATGGTTTATATCTTGAATTTGAATAAATATCACTCAATTGTCCGAGTTACTGTATTGAACGGATTCCTGGCTTACGTCTTTTATGCCGGAGCCTTACTTCTCGACCTTGGAAGGCCCTGGCACGTCATTAATCCGGTAATCGGCAATAGTTTCGGCACCAGCTCAGTGCTGTTTCTGGTGGCCTGGCATTTCCTGCTCTATATGCTTGCCGAGCTGATCGAGTTTTCTCCAGCCATTGCAGAATGGCTCGGAGCCAAAAGGGCGCGCAAAATCCTGTCCGGAATGACCCTTGCTGCAGTAATTTTTGGAATTACCCTCTCAACGTTACATCAGTCAGGATTAGGTGCACTCTTTCTGATGGCAAAGGGAAAGATACATCCTTTATGGTATTCAGAATTTATTCCAATCATGTTCTTTGTATCGAGCACCTTCGCCGGGCTCTCAATGGTAATCTTTGAAGGATCAATCAGCCACCGCGTATTCTCAGATCAGATCAGCGAAAAAAACCATAAAGCACAGCATGGTATTATCAATGGATTAACAAAAATATGTGCAGGAGCAATGTTTGCTTACTTTTTCCTGCAACTCCTTGTCTTTATACATGAACAGCACTGGGCATTGCTGGGCACCGGAATGGGGAAATGGTATCTGGTTGAAATGCTTGGATTTGTATTATTCCCAATGGTGCTCTTCATTATCAGCTACCGGACATTTAATATTCCGCTGGCACGCATTGCTGCTGTTTTGACTATGCTGGGTGTTATTCTGAACAGGCTGAACGTATCGGTAATCGGATTTAAATGGGATATGGCTATTCGCTATATCCCCTCCTGGATGGAATTCATCGTTACGCTCGCGGTGATATTTACAGAAATCTGGATATTCAGATGGGTAATCAACCGCATGCCCGTTTTGCGAGACTCCCCATCATGGGTAAATAAAGAAGTATAAATTAACCCGCAATTGCCTGTTGGGGTGATTGCACAAAAAATAAATACTATGGACGGCTTTAGTTATACAGACATTTTTGCTACAAAAGGTATCGAATACCTGGTTGTAATAACATTCCTGCTACTCCTGATTCCTTTCTGGATGATTTTAAACAAGGAATCAAAAATAGGTACTCAACTCCGAAAAGCTTTTGACCATCTTTCGTTTAATATGCTGAAAATTCCACAGGGGTTGTTCTACGGTAAAAACCACACCTGGATGTACATGGAAAAATCGGGAGTCGCCAAGGTTGGCCTGGACGATCTGTTACTTCACCTTACCGGTGAAGTGAAATGCACCTTTTCGGGCAATACAGGAGACGTCATCCATAAAGGGGATCTGTTCACCGAGCTTAATCAGAATGGAAAAGTTCTCCGAATCCAATCGCCGGTATCGGGGGAAATCACCGAAATTAACGCCAGACTGACAGAAAACCCGCAGATGATGAACAACGATCCGTATGGTAAAGGATGGATTTACAAAATTAAACCCTCGAATTGGATATCAGAGGTAGAAAGTTGCTATTTTGCCACAGATGCCACTGTGTGGTCAGAAAAAGAACTCTCAAAATTTAAAGATTTTCTTGCCGTTTCGGCAAAAAATCATACCCCTGAATTCTCAGCTGTTGTCATGCAGGATGGTGGCGAATTGGCCGATCATACCCTCTCAACATTGCCGGATCCAATCTGGAAAGATTTCGAGAAAGAATTCCTGAACCTCCAGATATCCTGACAGTCGAAAAGTGTGCGGCTAAATTTATGCATTTATCTGATCTACTGCTATATGTGCTGATAAAATAAATTTAAAAACTGTTGCCATTGCAACAGTTTTTTTTGTAATTTGCAGAGAAATAGCTCCACTTGCTAATATTGGACCCAGATGTTTTTCAGAAAAAAAAACACAAACACTACAGGGAATGTAATTCTTAAAAATTACGTTAAATTCAGATCATCAATTTATGGACGAGTGGTCCTGATCATCACCTATCTCTCCGTGTTTCTCTTCGTATCATTCACCCTTATCTTCAGATCGGTCAATGACCATTATCTGAATACACTCATACGTCAAAACGGAAACAATATCGGATCCATTGTAGAGGGGGCTTTATACCATTCGATGCTTGAAAACGATAAAAGCTCGCTGCGCAATACACTTGATGTCATCAACACACTACCAGGGATCGATGAAGTAAACATGTATGACAGTGATGAAGATCTTGTATATTCCTCGTTCGCATCCGAGACAGACAGGAAACACAGTGATCCAAATTGTAAAAGTTGTCATCCCAATATTAAATCGATGTTCTCACAAAAGGAGAAATCGTATAAAATCATCAATGTCAACAGCGACTGTGAAATGAATGTGAATGACAACGGGAGCAGGCATTTATTGATCAAATCGCCGATTTTAAACGAAAAATCGTGTTCTGTAAGTTCATGTCATGCCCATAAGGAGAGCGATATTTTGCTTGGATCACTGGTTATTAAAATTCCACTGGAGGCTCAGGATGCAGTGATCCAAAAATCCTCAACCGAATTTTTTCTGCTGGCCATTTTTGCCACCGGGGTGTTCGTCCTGGTTTTGTTATTTTTCACCAGAAGGAAAATAAAAGATCCGCTAAATGCCCTGATCAATGTTAGTATTGCGGTTGCTAACGGGGATAAAAGCACCAGGATTGAGATATCACCAAATCAGCTTGATGACATGCGGATGGTTTCACAAGCTTTTAATGATATGCTCGACAACCTGCATACTGCCTCGATAGAACTGGAAAACTGGTCCCAACAACTTGAATATAAGGTACAAAAAAAATCAGAGGAACTGGGGGCAGCCCAACACGAGCTCATCCATGTTGAACGACTCGCCTCGTTAGGGAAATTATCCTCTTCGGTGGCGCATGAGATCAACAATCCGTTATCCGGAATATTGATTTACACGAAGTTATTGTACAAACAGGTAAGTAATCCGGAATTGTATGCAGCCAAGCGGGAATCAATGCTGAAGCATCTGAAATTGATTGAAAATGAGACAAAACGTTGTGGTGATATCGTCAAAGGGCTACTCGATTTCTCGAGGAAAGATCAGAACGATTTTGAGCCGAAACATTTGCATGAGATACTTCAGGAGACTTATGAATTGATGACCCATCCCATTAAAATTGCCAATATCAGCTTCTTAACAGAATTATTTGCAACATCAGACTTGATATATTGTAATCCCAACCAGATTAAACAGGCTTGTGTTGCGATGCTGGTTAATGCCTCAGAAGCAGTACTTGAAAACGGAGAGATCATTGTTAAAACAAGAAATCCGGATGAGGATACCGTAATCTTTGAAATTGCAGACAACGGTCAGGGAATTGACCCAAGTGATATTCCCCATATTTTTGAACCCTTCTTCTCAACCAAGACAAATGCGAGCGGAATTGGGTTGGGATTGGCTATCGTTCATGGAATTATCCAAAACCATAAAGGGAAAATCCAGGTAAAATCAGAGCCCGGAGTTGGTACAACCCTATGTGTAACCTTACCACTGATTAAAAATTAAAAAAGAATAGTTCATGGCGAAAAAAATTTCGATTTTAATCGTTGACGATGAGGAATCTGTAAGAGATTCGTTGTACAACTGGTTTATTGAAGACGGTTATCGTGTAGAATGTGCCGAACACGCCAGGAAAGCGCTGACCTTGCTTGAATCGGATCAATTTGACATCATCCTGGCCGATATTAAAATGCCGGGCATGGACGGCCTTGAAATGCTCAGAAGGATAAAAGCAATCAAACCGGATTCAATAGTGATAGTCATGACCGCTTTTGCCACCGTTGACACAGCAGTAAAGGCTCTTAAAGACGGGGCCTACGATTACGTCACCAAGCCGTTCGATCCTGACGATCTGACTCATCTGATCCGAAATGCTACCAAACAAATTTCCCTGGAAGATGAGAATGAGAATCTCCGGAAAAAAGTGATCACCCTCGAAAATGTGGAAGATCTTATCGGGACCAGTGAAGCGATGCAGGCCCTGCTCCATGAAGTTGAAAGTGTTGCACAAACCAACTCTTCAGTTATCCTCACTGGTGAAAGCGGAACAGGAAAGGAACTTGTTGCCAGGGCGATTCATGCCAATTCACCGCGCCGGTTTTTCCCTTTTGTAAGCGTCCACTGCGGTGCATTGACAGAGAGTTTGCTGGAAAGTGAATTATTCGGTCATGAAAAAGGGGCCTTCACCGGAGCAATGTACAATCGTAAAGGGAGGTTTGAAATGGCTGACAGCGGTTCGATTTTCCTTGATGAGATCGCCACCATTTCTCCCAAAATGCAGGTGGAACTGTTGCGTGTGCTTGAGTCGAAAACCTTTATCCGCGTTGGGGGGAATAAAGAGATAAGTTCAGATTTCAGAGTAATCTGCGCGACCAATAAAGACCTAAAAAACATGGTTGAACAGGGAACCTTCAGAGAGGACCTGTACTATCGGCTCAATGTGGTGAATATTCAGATTCCCCCTTTGCGTGAACGTACCGCAGACATCCCTCTTCTTGTTGAATATTTCATCAAAAAGTACTGCGCTTCGATGAACAAACCCCCTGCGACAATTGACTCATCAGCACTCAAAAGACTGCAGGAATTCAACTATCCCGGGAACATCCGTGAACTGGAGAATATGATTGAACGGGCCATTGTGGTTGGTGATGGAAAGAGAATTACCCTCAAAGATCTCCCTTTGGAGAAAACCATGGTGAATAGCTCAACCGAAAGCCTGGACGATTTCGAAAAAGCATTTATTCTCCAGATACTCCAAAAATACAGCTGGAATATTTCGCGTACAGCCAAGGCGCTCAAAGTAGACCGGGTGACTCTTTACCACAAAATAAAGAAATACGATTTAAAGCCTTCAGACCAATAAGATGTCATAATGAGTCTGCCAAACATTACCTTAGTCACCTTTGGATTTTTTGAGCAAGATTTTCTGGAGAACATCGTCCTGGCGGTGTCATCCGAATTTAACTGTACTGTAAACCTAAGGGAGGGTCGGATTGATTTGGGAGAATATTATGATCCTGCACGAAGACAATACAACGGGAATACCCTTCTGAAAATTGTCGATTCAATGCAGTACCCCGATTCACTAAAAGTTTTGGGGATATTTAATGTTGACCTTTTTATCCCGATTCTTACATTTATCTTCGGCCAGGCTTTTTTAAACGGTCGATGCGGAATCGCTTCTGTTTACCGCCTCAGCAATGAACGGTACGGTATGCCAAAAAATAACCAATTGCTGATTGACCGAACCAAAAAAGAGGTGATCCACGAATTGGGGCACACCTTTGGACTGATTCATTGCGATAATCCAATCTGTGTGATGCGATCGAGTACCTACCTGGAAGATGTTGATCAGAAACGGCAGAATCTATGCCATAATTGTAAGGCCAAACTGGAGATTATCCTGTAATGATTAATTTAGTCCAAAATTCAGCCAATTAGACCACCCCGCATCCAATAGCTTAACCTTACCATCCTGTTGGTTATTTTCATTTTGTCACTTAGCTCATCTTTAAGTACATTTCGTGCTGAATCAAACACAAGTAAAGCTATTTACCTCTTAAATTACCCGATTCCAACATTTCAATCGAATATAAATTTATCCTTGATTACACCTGGATCCTCGATCCTGACAACACCCGCTATGAGCAAAATGAATACAATACCAATAATTCGGTGATTTGGATCGTGTGAGTATATTTTACGAAAAAAGGAAAATTATATGGAAACTGCACCAATTTGTTTAAGTATGACTATATTTGTATTATATTTCAAACATTAAATGATATATATCTAATTAATGACTGATTTTTCATACATAAAATGGATAGCTGCAAGCGATGTTTCTTTGATAAAAAACTTAGGTTCTTTTATCAAATATAATCGCTTACAACAAAATAAAACACAGGTCCAACTTTCCAGTGAAGCTGGCATAGCGCGGTCAACCCTAAGTTTGTTCGAAAAAGGTGAAAATACAAGTCTGCTGGTATTTATCCAGCTATTGCGGGCGTTGAAACTACTGGAGCTGCTTCAGGCATTCCAGGTAACCCAGAGAATCAGTCCTATTCAGTTAGCTAAACTGGAAAAAGCGGAACGTCAAAGAGCCAGAAATAAAAGTGAAAAGGAATCCAAACCT
>CAIVCR010000033.1 GCA_903904515.1 uncultured Bacteroidia bacterium | reverse complement strand
TTCCCGGATAATGATCATCAGAAAGATTTCATAGAATCCCTTCGCACCCGAAAAAATCCAAACGGCGATGTGGAGCAGGCACATCTGAGCGCATCACTGATTCACTTTGGAAATATTGCCTATCGCGTTAATAATAAACAACTAAACTTTGACGGAGTAGCTGAACGATTCGTTGGTAATGATGCTGCGAATAAGTTGCTTCGGAGATCCTACCGTGAAAATTACAAAATACCGGATAAAATATAAATAATCATTAGAGTGACCGGGTGACTGTTCAAGTCCTGAACAGTCACCCGGTCACTATTCAGTCACCCGGTCACTCCAAATAAGAAAATCATGGAAAAAAGAAAATGTAAAAATACCGATCTTGAACTATCTGTCCTTGGAACAGGATGCTGGAGTTTTGGTGGAGGAACCTATTGGGGAAAACAGGATCAAAATGATGTGAACGAGGTGGTTCATGCCTCTGTTGATCTGGGGATCAATTATTTTGATACTGCAGAAGCTTACAATGATGGACGAAGTGAATCGTCCCTGGGTGAAGCCATTCGGGAAATCCAAAGAGACAAGGCGCTGATCGGCTCAAAAGTAAGCCCTTCGAATTGTTATAAAGAGACGCTAATCAGACATTGCGAGGATTCCCTTAAAAGGCTTCAAACAGATTATATCGATCTGTATATGCTTCACTGGCCAATCCATCCCCACTCTATCCGACATTTTACGAATAGACCCAACATCATCGAAAATCCACCCGAGATGGAAGAAACCCTTGAAGCCTTAAGGATCTTAAAAAAACAAGGTAAAATCCGCTATTTTGGAGTGAGTAATTTCAGCAGCAACCGTTTGAAGAATCTTCCGCAAGAGGAGATTACCGTGAACGAGCTGCCCTACAACCTCCTTTGCCGTGCTATCGAATATGAGACCCTCCCGTATTGCCAGGAGAATGGGATAGGAGTAATCAGCTATATGGCGCTGCTTCAGGGAATTTTATCAGGAAAATATGCGACAATTGAAGAGATCCCGCTCATGCAGCGACGGACCCGTCACTTCGACAGCGCAAAAAACAGTGAAATCAGGCATGGTGAAGCCGGAGCGGAGAAAGAATTCCTCCTTGCCCTCGAAGGAATCAGAGCCATTTGCAAAAGTTCAGGTCTGTCAATGGCGGAGGTGGCCATTCAATGGATCGTCCAGAATCCGGCGATTACCTGCACACTGGCAGGGGCAAGAAATATCGCCCAGCTGGAAGCCAATGTAAAGGCGGTTGATGTGAGGTTGAGTCCTGAGATAATCGATGAGCTTGATATTGTTACGCAACGGCTGATGAATAAGCTTGGTAATCACTTTGATTATTATGAGAGTGCTGAAAATGACCGGACAATTTAATAATAGGAGATAGAATGCATAACCAGAATATATTGTCTAATATCCTTTATTATTTATAGTTGCTCTACCATAAGAGGAATCCTGAAAGGATTCAATTTAAATAACCCCTAATGCAATTGGGGGTAGAAAATGAAAATACAACCGGAACCCTGAAGGGGTTCAATATTTAAGTCCCTAAACCAGAAATAAGATGAAAATTAAAACAAAGATTCTAAACTTATCGATCTGCCTTTTTCTCTTGCTGAATATTTCCAATATTCATGCTGCCGAAAAAATCGGGCGCCCTGTCAGGGTTGTAAGCCTGAGTTTTTATGGGAATAATATCTCCGAAATATTAAAAATAGTAGACACAGAGGGGTCCAAAGGCACTGACATCATTGTTTTGCCTGAGACCTGGAGAGGTGACCAGCTTTTGGAACCCATCGATGGTGAATCGATAACGGAGTTGTCTAAACTTGCAAAAAAACACAACACCTACATCATCTCCCCCATCGAACGAAAAGATGGCAATCATCATTATAACACTGCAGTATTGCTTGACCGGAAGGGTAAAATCGTTGGGATGTATGACAAGGTCTTTCCCTATTGGGGTGAGTTCGATTTAAAACCACCTGTGGAACCTGGCTTAACCGGCGCTCCTGTCTTTGAAACCGACTTCGGGAAAATCGGTATTGCCATTTGCTATGATGCCAACTTCCCGGAAGTGTGGCAGGAACTCAAAAATAATGGGGCAGAAATTGTCTTCTGGCCGAGCGCCTATTCTGCAGGTACGCAATTACAGGCATACGCGCTATTGCATCACTATTATATTGTGACCAGCACCTACACGAAAGACTGTCAGGTTTATGACATCACGGGTCAGCGGATTCTGGATGAAAAAAGTGATAACATTACGATTTCGCGAATTACACTTAATCTGGACCGCCCGCTCTTTCATGAGAATTTCAACATGGATAAGTTAGATGAACTTATAAAAGCTCATGGTGATGAAGTTGAAATGGAAATGTTCATGAAACGGGAGCAGTGGTTTATTTTAAAGGCCAAAAAACCTGGCATATCGGCCCGTTCACTGGCCCAAAAATATGGGCTGGAGGAGCTAAGTGATTATCAAACCCGCAGCAGAAAAGCGATCAATAAAATGAGGGGATATAGTTTTACCGCAAAAGATAAAAAATGAAGGCACTTGTATTAGAAGCATATAACAAATTTGATTTCAGGGATGTTCCAAATCCAGTCATCAGTGATGATGAAGTACTGGTCGAAGTAAAGGCCGTCGGGATCTGCGGCAGCGATGTCCATGGTATGGATGGAAGCACCGGGCGACGTATTCCACCGATTATCATGGGGCATGAGGCGTCCGGAAGGATCATCACGACAGGTGAAAATGTTGTGCAATGGAAACCCGGTGACAGGGTTACCTTTGATTCTACAATCTATAAACTTGATGACTGGTTCACGCTTAATGGGCACTACAACCTGAGCGACAACCGGATGGTATTGGGTGTCTCGTGCACCGAATTCAAACGGGATGGCGCATTCGCACAATACGTTGCCATACCACAACATATTCTTCACCGCATCCCTGAAAATGTAACGTATGAGCAGGCTGCACTTGTAGAGCCTGTTGCAGTTGCACTTCACGCTGTAAATCTATCCGGTATAAAGTTAAACGATACCGCGGTCGTATTTGGTGCCGGGATGATCGGTTTATTCATCATTCAACTCTTAAAACAGGCTGGGTGCACTGTGATCGCTGTTGATATACTTGATGAAAAACTTGAAATGGCCAAAAAAGCGGGGGCAGATGTTATCCTTAAATCCCAATCCGGCGATATCCCTGGCGAAATCAGGAAACATACCCACAACCGTGGCGCCGATATTGCCTTTGAGGCAGTAGGCATTTCGGTAACGATAAATTCGGCTATAAGTAGCCTCCGCAAAGGTGGCACACTTGTTTTGGTTGGGAACCTATCACCATCAATTGACTTTCCACTGCAAAAGGTGGTCACAGGAGAGATTACCGTCAAAGGTTCGTGCGCCATTAACGGTGAGTATCCGGCAGTACTTGAGTTGATTTCGAAAGGGAAAGTCGATGTCGACAGCATGATCAGCAATGTAGTTCCTCTTTCTGAAGGGGAAAAATATTTCAATAAACTATATAGCAAGGAGCCCGGGTTATTAAAGGTAATACTAAAACCATAACAAATAATCGAATGACCAACCAACTAAAGACCGGAATCATCGGTTGTGGAAAAGTGGGCCACATCCATGCTGCAGTCCTGGGTTCAATTTCAGAATCTGCATTTACAGCCGTATGCGGCAGGGATGAGAAACGGACGCAAGAGTTTGCATCCAAATATCAGGTAAAAGCCTATACCAATGTCACAGAAATGGTAACTCAGGAAAAACTCGATATCGTAACGATCTGCACTCCCCATCCTGTGCATCGGGAACCAGCCATACTGGCTATGAGAGCAGGGGCACATGTGCTAATTGAAAAACCACTGGCCTCATCACTGGAGGATTGCGATGCGATGCTGAAAGTGGCAAAAGAGACCGGAAAGCAGATTGGAATAATTTCACAGCGACGTTTCTACTCCCCATCCCTCCGACTGAAAAATGCCATCGATTCAGGAAAAATCGGGAAACCGGTATTGGGGACAGTCATTATGTTTGGCTGGCGCGATGAGGCGTACTATAAAAGTGATTCCTGGCGTGGATCCTGGAAAGGCGAAGGTGGAGGAGTTCTTGTGAACCAGGCCCCACATCAGTTGGATTTATTACAGTGGTTCATGGGAAGCGAAATTGATGAGGTTTATGGTACCTGGAAAAACCTTAATCATCCCTATATTGAGGTGGAAGATACGGCTTTGGCAATCGTTAAATTTAAGAATGGGGCTCTGGCAAATATCATCGTGAGCAATTCCCAGAAGCCAGGGATTTACGGGAAGGTACATATCCATGGCCAAAACGGAGCCTCTGTCGGGGTTCAGACCGATGGCGGTGCGATGTTTATTGCCGGGATGAGCACGATTCTGGAGCCTCCGGTTAATGATTTATGGACAATTCCGGGGGAAGAACAAAAACTCAAGGATTGGGTGGAGGAAGACAGTAATTTGTTTAACAGCATCAATCCGGTGGAGTACTATCACACGCTACAGATCAACGATTTTATTGATGCGGTGAAAGTAGGAAGGAAACCGATGATAACCGGAGAAGAGGGCAGGGTGACGGTTGAACTTTTTACCGCAATTTATCGCTCACAGCGTGACGGGCTGCCAATAAAGTTCCCCCTTCAGCCTGAATATGGACGCACCGATTATGACGGAAGAATCTGATATTATGAGAAAAATTTCCGCAAACGAATCCCTGCTGAACCAAACCACTCCATCCCGGATGCGCTGGGTGATGATCTCCTTCGCCTTTGTGGCCACGGTATTGAATTATCTGCATAGACTCTCCTTTAATTATCTGACAGCCAAAGGGTTTTTACACGATATTATTCCTGATGACTATTTCGGGTATATCGGCTCAGCCTTCTTTATTGCCTATATGATCTCCAATGGTTTCTCGGGATTCGTAATCGATAAACTTGGGACAAAAATTGGTTATTCATTGAGCATGGCCTTCTGGACAACAGCAGGAATCCTTCATGCGCTTGCAATGTCACCCTTTCAATTCGGGTTCTTCAGGTTCTTACTGGGGATAGGTGAAGCGGGAAACTGGCCATCAGCACTCAAACTCACCGCCGAGTGGTTCCCGGCCCACGAACGCTCAACAGCATCAGGGATATTTAACAGCGGAGCAGCTGTGGGAGCTGTGGTCGCTCCGCCTTTAATAGCCTGGCTGGGATCAACTTATGGGTGGCAGACCACCTTTGTCGTCATTGGAATCCTTGGCTATATCTGGCTCGCTGCTTTCTGGTTCACCTACTACACTCCAAAAGAGGTTCTCAAAGAATCACAAGCTCGAATCGTCCCTCCCCGGAAATTACTTAAAACCCGTTTTGTTTGCTGGTTCACGCTGTCGAAAGTTTTCATGGACCCGGTCTGGTATTTTATCACCTTTTGGATCGGCCGGTATTTGGCCGATGTCTATCACTGGGATCTCGTAAAAATAGGATGGTTTGCCATGTTCCCCTTTATTGTCGCAGATTTTGGGAATATCCTGGGGGGACTGTTCACCCAATATATTATTAAAAAGGGGGTAGAAATTCAAAAAGCAAGGAAGATAGCGGTAGCAATCTTTGGACTAATTATGGGCTTACCCTTGATCCTTGGACCATTTATTATAACTGGTCCTGCCGGCGCACTTGTCATCCTT
Organism: uncultured Bacteroidia bacterium; assembly: GCA_903904515.1. Classification (GTDB taxonomy): domain Bacteria; phylum Bacteroidota; class Bacteroidia; order Bacteroidales; family Prolixibacteraceae; genus JAAFHB01. Next base: position 17,423 of record CAIVCR010000033.1, on the reverse strand, counting down.
GCCATAGCAGGTTTCGGATATGCTGCCTATACCGCTAACACACTAGCCTTCCCGGCCGATGTCGTACCTCAAAGCGCCACCGCTTCAGTCTGGGGAATCGGAAGCGTCGGAGCGGGCCTTGGGGGAGTCATTTTCCAGTCAGTATCAGGAATTGCAATAAAAAACCTGTCAACACATTATAATTACACGATTGCTTATGGAACCGTTTTTATTGGATACGGAATTATTACCCTTATTGGACTGGCAATAGTCCTCTTTCTAACCGGACCATTGGTTAAAAATCAGGAATTGCAGGATTACGTGGATCAAGAGATACGAAAAAATTAGAGACTTGTTTCATTGTTGGATGATAACGATGAGGCTGCATCAAAAGTGAAAAATCAATAGGATAAATATGAATAACTTAACAAAACCAACCCTTATGTTTCTTAAGGGTTTAATTGCAGGATTTATTTTGGTGGCAGCCAATATCCTCTCTTGTCATTCGCAGGACTTTTCAAATGTTGTGCTATATGAAACCTTATTAAACCATGAGATTAACCCGATTGGCATTGACGCTGAGAAACCGGTTTTTTCGTGGAAATTAAAATCTGAAAAAAGGAACAGATATCAGAAGGCCTATCAAATTGTTGTATGGTCTGTAAACGCAAAAGATACTTGCTGGAACAGCGGAAAGGTTATTTCAGACAACAATATTCTTGTAAAATATTCGGGAAAACCTTTAAAACCTGTTCACTCATATCAATGGAAAGTCCGGATTTGGGATAACGATGGAAAAATTAGTTTCTGGTCGCAGGAACATCCTTTTTCGACAGGTTTATTGCGTGAACAGGATTGGAAAGCAGAATGGATCAGTTCTCCTGATTCTGTTTATTCCCCGGTTTTCATCAAAGAATTCAGGATTGATAAGATACCTGATTTAGCGAATGTCTTTGTCAATTGCCTGGGATATTTTGAACTTTACATAAACGGAAAAAAAGTGGGGAACGATGTTCTTTCGCCGGCTGTAAGTGATTTCCGGTTTGAAAATTACTACCTCACATATAACATCAGGGATTTTCTGAAGACCGGAGAAAACACCATTGGATTATGGACCGGACGTGGCTGGTATTCCTACGGATTGCCTGGTGTTAATCATCACTCACCGGTTTTTCGTTTGCAGGCCCATTTTAGTTCAAATCATAGTTCAACAGTAATAGTTTCCGACACAACCTGGGCCACATCCAACAGCAATATCAGTCAAATTGGTGACTGGCGATGGAATATGATGGGCGGTGAATTGGTTGACAGTCGAATTTCTATGAATAATTGGGGAACCGTTAAGATCAAAAAAAATAGTGTTCGTATTCCAAAACCTCAGGCCGTTACAAAATCTCAACTTTGCAGACCAAATAGTATTTCTGACACTATTTTGGTAAAGAATATTTCACAGATTAATAAAGAAAGCTGGTTGATTGATTTTGGGAAGAATTTTACCGGCTGGATGGAAATGAAAATTAAAAATCAGAATTCAGCAGACACGATAGATTTTATTTATTCAGATTTTTGCAATAAAATACCTGAACGGAAATCAAAATATACCTGGGATTTTGGAAATACGAATATTGATCAACGGGATGGTTATATAAGTTCAATTTCAGACAGTGGAATATTCTGCCCTAAATTTAATGTTCATGCTTTTCGTTATGTGATTATTCAGGGCTTAAAATACAAACCTCAAAATCGCGATATCGCAGGGTATATGATTGAATCAGATCTTGCCGAAGCTGGAAGCTTTTCATGTTCTGACAACGATTTAAATGCTATTTATGATTTAAACCGTTTTACATTTCGGTGTTTGAATATTGGTGGATATTATGTCGATTGTCCCCATCGTGAACGTCTGGGTTATGGAGATGGTCAGGTAGCAGTCGAAACGGGCATCTATAATTTTGACCTCGGTAATTATTATAAAAAATGGGCACTCAATTGGATCTCTGCCCAAAATGGTGATGGTGAATTTCCCAATACCGCTCCTTCTCCCTATGGTGCTGGTGGCGGTCCGGGCTGGGGAGGGACAGGTGTAGTTTTGCCCTGGAAAATCTTTAAATATTACGGAGATACTACTTTCTTGAGTTTCTCCTATAATTCAATGGTACATTACGTCGATTTTTTGGAAACAAAAAGCAAAGATGGGATTCTAAAGCATTACGGTGATGAAACCTGGGGATTTATTGGTGATTGGGTACCCCCGGGAAAAGGAATGGATTCGAACGACAAAGTGGGGGAAACTGAAAAGGAAGTATTTAACAACTGTTATAAGATATACTTGTATAATATTCTCGCAGAATGTGCCGGAGTCCTGGGAAAAAACAAGGATAGCCGAATCTATAAAACACAATCTGAAACATTGCAGAACAAAATTCACCAAAACTATTTTGATCACAAAAAAGGAATTTACGCCAACGGAGAGCAGCCGTATCTTTCATTCCCATTACTTATGGATGTTCCATCGGATGCTGAACGAGGCAGAGTTTTTTCAAATCTCGAGACTGAAATAAAAATAACCAACAATGGGCATTTGAATACGGGCATGCTGGGAACCTATTTTATGTTGCAATATCTTACTGAGACAGGGCGCTCCGATCTCGTTTATTTAATGATGAAACAAAAAACTTATCCTGGCTGGGGTTATATGATTTCGCAGGGGGCAAACACGTGTTGGGAACAGTGGAATGGCTATTGGTCTAATATTCATTCTTGCTTTACTTCCGGGGGAGGCTGGTTTTTTACAGGGGTAGCCGGTATCCGTCAGGTGGAAAAATCGGCGGCATTTAAACACTTACTTATAGCACCTCAATTAACCGATGTAATTAAAGCGCAAAATTCTAAATTCAATTCTCCCTATGGGAAGGTTGGTGTTTCATGGACCCATAAGGAGAATTCCTCCCTTCAGATAGAAATTGAAATTCCTGCTAACTCAAGTGCAGATGTTATTTTGCCGGTTTCAGGGAATCAAATCGTATATGAATCCGGCAGGAAGTTGAATGAAAATTCTGATATTGAGATACTTTCAAAGCAAGCTGATCAATTGCGTTTATTTGTTCCGTCAGGTAATTATACATTTGAAATAAGAAATAAATAGTAAAATTGAACGTTGAACTATCAACATAGTTATGATATGCTGAAAACAAAACTATTACACCCCGAAATACTATCAGCCCTGGCAAGTAACGGTCATGGAGCAAGGGTTCTGATTGCAGACAGTAATTTCCCGTTTTCGACCTGTCCGCCACCGACAGCGAAAAAGGTTTTTCTGAACTTTGCCCCGGGTTTACTGGTCGTGACAGATGTCTTATCCGTTTTAAAAGAGTATATCCCGATTGAAACCGCCTTGGTGATGGTTCCGCCTGATGGGACCACACAAGCTGTTCATACTGAATTCCAGGAGATATTGGGTCCGGAAATCCCCTTAAAGAGCCTTAAGCGGTTTGACTTCTATGAGGAGGTTAAATCTCCCGATACCTGTCTGGTAATCGCAACCGGCGAGGGGAGACGATTTGCCAATATACTTCTGGTGATCGGAGTCATTAAATAATTATAATCCGTAACAATCACCTGATTATGAAACTATTTCTCAAATTTACGATTTTATTGGTGGCAGGCTTTTCGTTAAGTCCCATTCACTCCTGGTCTCAGGATGCTGCTCCATCACTGAATTATACGTTACCCAAAAGTGACGATCATTATAAATGTGTTAAGGATTATGTAGAAGATAAAATTGATACTGATTATCACCACCCATCGGCTGCAGCGATCGAAGCATTCAGGGATATCAAATTCGGGGTGCGGATTCACTGGGGGCTTTACGCTATCGAAGGGAAAAATAATGCATCCTGGCCATTTCTTACCCTTTCGAATAAAAAGAAACAGGCTTACCAGGAGTTGTACAAGACGTGGAATCCGACAGGTTTTAACGCGGAGGAGTGGATGCAGCTTTTCAGTGAAAACGGGATTAAAATGTTTGCTTTCACCTCGATGCATCACGAAGGGTTTTCGATGTTCGACACCAAGGCCCGGGTTAAAAAAAGGGTCAACTGGATTGCTACGGGTGGTCCGAAGCTTGAAGATTGTGATATGGCTTACAGCATCATGGAAACACCTTTTCATCGCGATGTTGTGAAGGAACTTTGCGATGCAGCCCATAAATACGGTGTAAAAATTGATCTTTACTTCTCGCACCCCAACTGGTTCAATGCCGATTTCCGACCCTATAACTATCACCCGCTTGGGATTCCTGATGTAAAGATTCATCCTGAACTTTATGGGAACGCCCCATCCGAAAATCCAATTATTGTTCCTGACCCAACAGCCCAAGAGGAGGCCCGGATGATGGCAAATCACCGTCAGCAGCTCACCGAACTGCTGACTAATTACGGGAAAATAGACATGATCTGTCTTGACCAATGGTTAGGGAAAAAAGTATGGCCACAGATGCGGCAGGAGATGAAGGATTTGCGCAAAATCCAGCCCGATGTGATGTTCCGTGCCCGGGGAATCGGAAACTATGGAGATTATTATACTCCCGAAGGATTTATCCCGGGCAATCAGGAAAATACCGATATGCCATGGTTTGTGATCTACCCCTATGGTGAATCTTTTTCTTATTTTAAAGCCGATCATTTTAAGGGTGTTTCATGGATTATCAAAAGCCTTACCGATATTGTAGCGAAGGGGGGGAACTTCATGGTTGGTATCGGATCGGATGGAACGGGCCGGTTCGATCCAAGGGTGATTCAGGCACTGAAAGAAGCCGGCAAGTGGCTCAAAGTAAATGGTGAAGCCATATATTCGACGCGCCCACGCGAGGCTGACCGATGGAAAGAGGGGGAAGCTATCCGCTATACACGGACAAAAGACAGCAAGACCGTTTACGCGATTTGTCGTGCGTGGCCCGGTAAACAGCTCAGATTGAAATCTGTCGAACCGGTTTCTGGTACAGAAATATTTATGCTTGGTTATAAAAAACCATTAAACTGGAGTTATGATAAAGCGACCGGACTGGAGATTTCCCTGCCGGTTGAGTTGCAGGATTTCGAAAAACGGCCTTGCAGATTTGCCTGGAGTTTTAAAATTGCTTGCAAGGATTGATTTAAATCCTTGACCTCTATTTGATTCCTTTCAAATCATTTTACAAAAATAAAATGCAGCTAGAATGAAGATCCTTTGCAGTGCTATTTTGGTGTTTATATTGTTTCAGATATCCAGAGGATCTGACAAGTTATTATCAGTCTCGTCTCCGGACAAAAGAACCGAGGTGAAAATCGCCCTTGGAGAGAAAATCACTTATACACTCATTTACGATGGTAAAGCATTAATCACTCCATCACCAATATCCCTCGAGCTTTATAGCGGTAAAGTTATCGGTTCAAAGCCTAAGCTTTTAAATCAAAAAACCATTGCTGTCGATAACCAGTTAAAACCCCCTTACGGCAAAAATGCACTAATCACAGAGAAATATAATGAGCTCCTTTTAACCTTTCGGGATCATTATTCCGTCACCTTTAGGGCCTATAATGATGGGACTGCCTACCGTTTTACAACAAGTTTCAAAGATAGTCTGACGGTTAAAAACGAGGAGGCGACCTTCACGTTTCCCAATAATTATAAAGGTTATTATCGCAAGGGAGATAAAAAGGAATACCTCTATGAAGCGGTTTATGAATTTTCGGATCTTTCAAAAATCGATTCAGGCCGTGTAGCCATAATCCCTTTGCTGGTTCAGATTCCCGAAGGACCTAAGATTGCTATAACAGAATCTGATCTTACCGATTATCCGGGAATGTATCTGACTTCGGATGGTAATGCGCTCAAAGGATCATTCCGAAACTATCCGCTTGGAACGAATATTAACGCGAACAGCTGGACTGTTTCGGTAACCAGTGAAGCAGATTTCATTGCCAGGACAGCGGGAAGCAGGAGTTTCCCCTGGCGTATTGTGATGATTGCAAACCAGGACAAAGAGTTGTTAAACAATGAACTTGTCTGGCTCCTGGCACCCGAACAACGCAAGGATCTGGATTTTTCCTGGGTTAAAACCGGTATGATCGCCAATGATTGGTGGAATTTGTGGTGGGATAAATCTCCGGGATCATCCGGCGTTCAGGAAGTAATCCTGACCGGAGTTGATTTTAAATCGGGAACGAACTTTGAAACTTATAAATTCATCATCGACTATGCCTTAAAAAACAAAATTGAATTTGTCAATATCGACTACGGGTGGTGCGATCCCTACGATTTTTCAAAGATTCACCGGAATCTTGATCTGCAAAAACTCTTGTCCTATTCGAAGGAAAAAAATAAACGGTTTATGATGTGGTGCATTGCAAAAACCCTTTACCGCGATCTTGAGAAAAATATGGCGATGTTCGAAAAGTGGGGAGTCGCGGGCTTGAAAGTCGACTTCCTCGAACGGGATGACCAGTTAGGTGAACAGGATTACCACAGGATTGCCGAGTGTGCCGCGCGGCACCATTTATTGCTCGAATACCACGGAGCGACAAATCCTGCCGGACTAACACGCACCTATCCCAATCTGCTCACCTTTGAGGCCGTATTTGGTTCGGAGCAAAATATGGGCGGCAATAAAGCCGATCCGCAACACAACGTAACAATCCCCTTTCTTCGCGGTCTGGCAGGTCCGTTCGATTACGCCCCCGGCGGGATGAACAGTGTCAGCAAATCCCATTTTCACCCTTTTAATGGATTTCCCATGACCCTGGGAACTCGTTGCCAGCAAATTGCTATGTTTGTAATTTATTATTCACCTTTGCAATTCATGTGCGATGTTCCTTCGAATTATATCAAGGAGCCGGTATGCCTCAATTTTATTTCTGCCATTCCTTCCACATGGGACGCTACACAGCCCCTTGATAGCCGGATCGGAGAATATGTGGCTGTCGCACGTAAAAAGGGAAGTGATTGGTTTGTAGGTGCTATGACTAACTGGAGTGCCAGAAAGATTGAAATTAAATGTGATTTCCTCGAAAGTGGCGAGTACAACGTCGAAGTTTTTAAGGATGGTGTAAACGCTGATCTGAATGGAAATGATTATAAAACCGAACAACTAAAAGTAAAAAAAGGGGATGAATTATCCGTTGAGCTGGCGCCCGGAGGTGGGTGGTCAGCAAGATTCAGCCCTTCAAAATCAGAATAACCAACTAAAATTCACCGGGGGAATAAACCTCCCCAAAACATGTTTAAAATTATAGGTATGAAAAACAAAACGAACAACAAGGTTTTTATCTGGTCATTGATCGTCGCCCTCGGAGGTTTTCTTTTTGGTTTCGACACAGCTGTTATCTCGGGGGTTGAAAAACATATCCAGGAGCTGTTTCAGCTCACCCCTTTCTGGCACGGGTTTACAATTTCTTCGGCTCTGATCGGGACGGTGATCGGAGCGCTGGTCTCGGGTCAACCGGCAGACAAATATGGCAGGAAACCTATCCTTTTTATAATTGCAGGCCTATATGTCATAACCGCAATCGGGAGTGCAATGGCCGGTGATGTGAGCACATTTATAATCTTCCGGTTTCTCGGAGGGATCGGGGTGGGCGCCTCTTCGGTAGTGGCACCAACCTATATTGCAGAGATATCACCTGCCAAAATCAGGGGAAAAATGACTGCGATGTTCCAGTTCAATGTCATCTTTGGAATCCTGATCGCCTTTATCTCCAATTTTCTCCTTCGCGATTTTGGTACAGAGCCGTGGCGCTGGATGCTGGGAATAGCCGGAATTCCTGCATTTCTCTATTTTGCCTTCCTGTTTATAATCCCTGAAAGCCCCCGATTCCTCATCAAGATTGGCCAGATTGCCAAGGCTAAATTGATCCTCGAACGGATTGAGATTGCCGCCATCGACCAGGAGATTGAAGAGATCAAACATAGCATGGAAAAATCGTCCAACGGCGACCAGAATTTGTTCTCCCGAGGTTACCTCAAACCCATTTCCGTCGCATTTTTAGTTGCAATGTTTAACCAGTTTTCGGGGATCAATGCAATCCTCTATTATGCTCCGCGCATCTTCGAATTAAGCGGACTCTCAAATGCCGATTCTATGTTTCAATCAATCATGATTGGTATAACAAATGGAATATTCACAATTCTCGGAATGTTCCTTATCGACAAAGTTGGTCGAAAAAAGTTGTTAATCACCGGTTCAATCGGAATGTCGATTTGTTTGGGATTAATCGCAAAAACTTTTTATACCCAGAATTTCTCAGGCTATGGATTACTCTTCCTGTTGCTGGTCTATATTATGTTCTTCGCCTTTTCAACGGGCGCAGTCATCTGGGTATTAATTGCCGAGATATTTCCCAATAGTGTCCGTGGAAAGGGTCAGTCACTCGGGAGTTTCACGCACTGGTTTTTTGCCGCACTCATCACCTTCCTTTTCCCTGTAATCGTTAAATTATCCGATTTCGGAGTGGGACATGCCTTTATGTTCTTTTCATTAATGATGATTGTTCAGGCGGTGGTGGTCTGGAAATATTTCCCCGAAACAAAAGGGAGAACCCTCGAGGAACTGGGTGAAAATCTTTAATTAATATCATAACTATGAAAAAACGAATAACCTCCCGCCTGGTCCTTCTTTTGAGTCTGATTTCCCTATGGGGCTGCAATACAAAGCAGCCTCCGGTTGACGCAGAAGGACGACCGCTAATCGAAAAAATCGGAACGATTGATTGTGATATGGTGGAGACAACCCCTGTCGTGTTTAAAGATAAAGTGTACCGGTTTGAATATGTAAGGACAAACTATTGGAACAACAAGACGGGCGACTCGTATTTCCGGTTTGTGGATCATCAGACCGGAAAACCAACCCCTTCATTCGCCAAAGGATTCCACTTTGGAAGTGCTGCAGTAATGGACAATACCGTCTATGTAACTGCTGTCGACAAGGGGGATGGTGAACGCATTTATATATTTGCATCTCACGATCTGGAACACTGGGAGCAATGGCTCGCTTATGAACTCCCGGGATGGGGAATGTTTAACACTTCCATGATTAAGGCTAACGACAAATATGTACTAATGTTTGAAGTTGGAAAGCCTGAAATAGAGGCAGGTGAACGGTTTACAGCCCATTTTGCAACATCTCCTGATCTGAAAAAATGGGAGATTTTGTCACGGGATCACAACTATGCAATGGATCGTTACACCGCTCCGCACTGTCTGCGCTACCTCGACGGGTATTATTACGATTTTTACCTTGAGGCATTTAAGGGGTACGAAGCGAGGGTGGTGCGCTCAAAGGATTTGATTCACTGGGAACCCAGTCCACTGAATCCGGTACTGAAAGCCTCTGCCAAAGACAAACAGATAGCGAATAAGAATTTATCCGATAGCCTGTTGCAAAAGATTGCAGCCGCTGAGAATCTGAATAATTCGGATATTGATTTTTGTGAATATAAAGGGAATCTGATTATCAATTATTCATGGGGAAACCAGATGGGTAAGGAATTTTTGGGTGAAGCAGTTTATCATGGGACGCAGGAGCAATTTCTGAAAGGGTGGTTTCCTGCTAAATAATACAAATGGATAAATATCATAATCCATTTAATTAGTGACATTTGAAAAATAGATATTAAAAACGGTCACCAAAACACCAAGTCACGAAAAAGGCATCCAAATTCTTCTTTTTTATTCTTTTTGGTGAAATTTTGTGTTTTGGTGGCATATCTTTTTTTTAATCTTCCAGAAAGATACAAATTTGGATCTGCGACATTATTTACTTTAAACTTACGCCTAAATTCTCTATGATAAGAAATAAAATTCATCCCCGATTTGGCATAGGTCTCCGAATCCTAATCTTCCTTTTTTTTGTAAATAATGGCCTCACTCTATCCGCCTTTTCAAAAACAAAGGTTGAATCACCCATTATGAAAAAGGGGATACCAGTCTGGGCTGAGGGGCGCGAAAAGGAGATGAACTTAAATCTGGGGTTTCGCGGAGTTTTCAAAGCAACGAAGAATCAGCAATCCATACTGCGGATAACTGCATCGACATTGTACAGGATCTCAATCAATGGTGAATACCTGGGTTATGGCCCGGCACGAACGGCCCAGGGTTTTTTCAGAGTCGATTCATATGATCTGAGTAAATCCGTGAAAAGCGGTGAAAATATAGTAGCCGTTGAAGTTGCCGGTTACAATGTCAATACCTATTATACTCTTGATCAGCCATCATTTCTTCAGGCAGAGGTTGAATCGGACGGAAAGATCCTGCTTGCAACCGGCACCGATCCGGGCTTTGAGGCATTTCTGCTTAAGGAGCGGTTGCAAAAAGTGGAGCGGTACAGCTTTCAGCGCCCGTTCACCGAATATTACCGCATGAATGAAAATTTCGATCAGTGGAAAACCTCTGTCAAAGTCACTGTTGAATCATTAAAAACAGCCACCCTCCCATCAGGAAAACTGCTACCCAGAAATCTTTTACTTCCGGAATTTAAAATTGTCCATCCGGTATCAGTATGTGCAAACGGAACTATTGAATATAAGAAACCGGCAAAGTACTACAAAGACAGATCCTTAAGGCTCATTAATGATAAATTCAAGGGATACAGGGAGGAGGAACTTGAGGTTTCACCTTCGCAGACTATTCAGGAAATTTCTACTAAAACATTGGCAACGACATCGATGCCATTCCCCGAAAATGGAATTGCAATTCATCAAAACGAATTCTCAACTTTTGATTTCGGTATCGATCTGTCTGGCTTTATCGGGGCGAAAATCACCTGTGAGGAGCACGCTAAAGTCTACCTTTATTTTGACGAAGTACTATCCGATGGTGATGTAAATGCAAAAAAGAGGATGGCAGATGTGAATAATCAGGTTGTCTATGAACTGGAACCCGGAACCTATAACCTGGAGTCGTTTGAACCGTATACATTTAAATATCTTAAAATTATTGCTGTAAAAGGTTCCATTACGATTCATGATCTCTACCTCAGAGAATATGCATGCCCCGAAAATCCAAAAGCTTCGTTTACCAGCAGTAACCCTAAACTGAACGAAATATATAAGGCTTCAAGGGAATCATTCCGGCAAAATGCAGTTGACCTGTTAACCGATTGTCCCTCACGTGAGCGGGCAGGATGGCTTTGCGACAGCTATTTCTCTGCCATTATGGAGAAAGACTTTACCGGTCATTCGGCAGTAGCACATAATTTCTATGAAAACTATGCCTTACCCGATAGTTTCGCCTTTCTTCCCAAAGGGATGATTCCGATGTGTTATCCTGCAGATCATAACGACGGGGTGTTCATTCCAAACTGGGCCATGTGGTTTGTAATCCAGGTGAACGACTATGCCCAACGAGGTGGTGATCCCATTCTGATTGCCAGACTAAAACCCCGCATCGAAGGCATTCTGAAATATTTTAACAATTTTGAAAACAAAGACGGGCTGCTTGAAAACCTCCAAAGCTGGATCTTTGTCGAATGGTCAAAAGCCAATAGCTTTGTTAAAGATGTGAACTACCCGACCAATATGTTATATAGTGCAGTCCTTTCCAACGCTGCCGATTTATACAAAAATGACAACTGGCGTAAAAAGTCTGAGCGCATCAAACAAACAATACTGAAACAATCCTATAACGGAACTTTCTTTGTTGATAATGGAGTCAGGAATAAAGGTGGAAAACTTGAGATCACCAACAACACAACAGAGGTTTGTCAATATTATGCATTCTATTTTAATGTGGCAACACCTCAAACACATCCTGAATTATGGAAGAAGCTAACCACCGAATTTGGACCAGAGCGCAATTATAAATTAACCTGGCCCAATGTATTCCGGGCCAATGCCTTTGTTGGAAACTACATGCGGATGGACATCCTTTCGCGTTACGGACTCAAGACCCAATTAATGAGTGAAATACAGGACTATTTCTACGCAATGGCCAAAACGACCGGAACGCTTTGGGAGAACATGAGTTCGGAAGCAAGCTGCAACCATGGGTTCGCCTCTTATATCGGTCATGTGCTCTACCGCGATGTCCTGGGAATAAGTCGTATCGACTACATCAATAAAGAGGTTACAATTGAGTTTACGGACAGCGAATTAAAGGAGTGTAGCGGTGCCATTCCTGTTGATGACAGCGCGGTTGAACTAAAGTGGAAACGCACAGGGAATCAGATTAACTATTCTGTAAAAATACCCTTGGGATATAAGGTAAATATTGACAATCATAGTTCGGCTGAAGTCGTGGGTATTGATAATTGAATTATAGATGCAAAATTCATGCATCACATTATAACAAACAGTAATTAAAATCCTGAAAGGATTTAACTTGACTAGCCCCCAGTGGAGTGAAACGAAACTGGGGGTTAAGCAAATAGTCAAAACCAGAACCCTGAAGGGGTTCAATATTAATAACTTAAAATAACATTAAGCCCAACTAAATTGAAATCAATCCAAGCTATATCACTAATTTTCCTGATTGCAATCGCATCCAATTCGTTTGGACAGGTGCAGTCATTAGCAGGTCAGTGGCAGTTCCGTCTTGACTCGGTGCAGACATTTTCAACAATCATCTTACCCGGATCTTGCGAAGAGCAGGGTTTTGGATCAAAAAGTACAGTTAAAGATCCTAACCGCTTAACTCGCGAGTTCAGGTATACGGGTAAAGCCTGGTATGAAAGAACAATCGAAGTGCCTGAATCCTGGAAAGGGAAGCGCCTGGAGTTGTTTCTCGAAAGATGTTTGTGGGAGAGTGCAGTCTGGTTGGATGCTACCCCATACGGCAGTCAGAACAGCCTCTCTACCCCCCATATTTACGATTTGGGGATTGCTATTCCGGGAAAACATACGATCAGGGTTTGCATTGACAATACCATAAAATTACCCATCGGACCCTGGGGATTTGCGATTGCCGATGACACTCAGGGAAACTGGAACGGAATTATCGGACGGATTGAATTACGCGCCACCCCCCCTGTATGGATCAGTCAGGTCCAGGTTTTTGCCGATCACCTTAAGATTAGGGTTGGCAATATCACAGGGAGAATGCAGGAGGCAATCCTTCAAAATTCGAAGCAGATTATCCCTCGCTCTGGTGCTGTTATTAGTATTCCCTTTAAATCAACGAGACCAATCTGGGATGAATTTTCACCCCAACTAAATAAACTGAAAATCACACTTAACACTCCCGAATACACAGACACCAAAACCATAACTTATGGAATCAGGAGTTTAACCACTAAAAACGGGCAGTTTATTTTAAATGGCAGGGCGACGCTGATGCGTGGACCCAACAACGAATGCGTTTATCCGAAAACGCAATACCCGCCAATGGATAAGAAGTCGTGGCTCCACCTGTTTGGAATCTGCAAATCGTATGGGTTCAACTTTATGCGTTTCAACTCGTGGTGCCCACCCGAAGCCGCCTTTCTTGCAGCCAATGAACTCGGTTATTTTTTACAGGTTGAGATCCCCTTTTGGTCAATTTTCACAACCGGTTATGGGGAAAATCCTCAGCGGGAACAGTTTCTGAGTGATGAGCTCACCCGTATCCTTGAAAATTACGGTAACAACCCTTCGTTTGCTTTTATGGCCATGGGTAACGAATCGCCTGGACCGATGGAGGTGCTGGTAAAACAAGGAAAAAGTATCGACACCCGAATGTTATACCGTTGTCAGAATGGTGATGCAATTACAAATGGAGATTATGCAGAGCGGGGAACGGAGATTGGAATGCGCGGAGTCAAAGGGCCTCGAACCGACTGGGATCGATGGTCATTACTACATACTCCGGAGGTTGAAAAATACCAGCAAATGGCATTACCTACCATTGGACATGAAATAGGTCAGTGGGGCAGTTATCCCGATTTTGAGCAGTTATCAAAATTCACCGGAAATCTGAAACCATACAATTACGAGAATTACCGCAATTCACTGGCCAGTCACGATATGGCAGACCAGAACAAGGATTTTGCCCGGGCGAGCGGTAAATTTGCCGTCTCGCTCTATAAAGATGAAATTGAGGGTTGTTTCAGAACCTGGCCATTTGGAGGTTTTGGAATCGTTGAAGCGCGCGATTTTACAGGCGAGGGGTGTGCTATCATCGGATGGCTTGACGCGTTCTGGGATTCAAAAGGGCTAATCACACCGGAAGAGTTCCGACGATTTTGCGGACCCACCGTTTGCCTTATTCGTATACCCAAACGAATCTTCACCAATGATGAAGAATTTATTGCTAATGCTGAAATTTCGCATTATGCTCCAAAAAATATAGAATCGGAGGCCAATTGGAAAATAGAAGATGAGCATGGTAAACGAATTGCATCCGGAAGTTTTGGAATAAAGGAAATCCTGACAGGAAAAGTCAATCCGATCGGAGAAATTCATGTATCCTTTAAAAATGTTCAGGCGCCTGCCCGGTTGATCGTTACGCTAACTGCCGCTGCAACCTCCAACAGCTGGAATATCTGGGTCTATCCCTCCGGTCAACCTGATCCCCCTAATAATGTTAGGGTGTCGTATGCTTATGATGCAACCACCAAAAAGGCGCTGGCAAACGGAGAAAATGTTATCCTTTTTTCATCGCCAAAAGAGGGGTTAAATGAAATTCAAAGTTCCTTTATGGGTCCGGATGAAGTGCGCCTGTTTCCCAAGGTCACTAAAGGTCGGAGCGCTATACCCGGATCGTTTATGCCGGCATTCTGGAGTATGCGCCTCTTTAATCAGATTGGCACGCTGGGAATTCTTTGCAATCCAAAACATCCTGCACTAACCGGATTTCCAACTGAGGAGCAAAGTGACTGGCAGTGGGCTGATCTTCTGGGAAGGTATACAGCGCAAACCTCCTATCAAATTGCCGGCGATGACGCCCATCATGAATGGGACGACCGTTATGAAAGGTCCAAGTCAATCATTCTGAATGAGACTCCGGCAGAATACCGACCTATCGTGCAAATAATTGATAACTATGAACGCAATTATAAGCTGGGATTGATTTTTGAAACCAGGGTTGGAAAAGGGAAACTGCTTATCTGCGCCCTGGATCTCGAAACAGATTCCGATAAACGACCGGCTGCCAGACAACTTAAAACCAGTTTACTGAATTATGCATCGGGGAATCAATTCAATCCTGCCTATGAACTACCTATGGAATTTCTGGATAAGATTTTGAGCTTTTAAATTCCAAATATATAAGGATTTAACTTTTTGAATTCTTGAATAATAGAATTGTTCCCTAAAATTGACTAATTTTATATTATTTTAAATAACTTTGTAGAAGAGCAAAACTTCCTTTCAACCCTTTTATTGCCCTAAACCAAATACTCAATGAAAACCGAAAGTGAGATTGTCGAAGACTTAAAAGATGGACTGGCAAGTGCATTCGATAACTTATATGAAGCATATAGTCATAAGCTATATATTTTTGCGCTTTCTATTTTAAAATCCAGGGAAGATGCTGAGGAGGTTGTTCAAAGTACCTACTTTAAGATCTGGGAAAAGAGATTAAATATCGACAGCCATAATTCTTTTAAGTCATTCTTATTTACTGTTGCTTATCATGTTACTGTTGATATGCTTCGTGAACGTTTAAAAGAGAGGAGATACAGGGAAATTATCCTTGAGAAAGCAACCTCTAATTACAATCTGGAAGAGGCTATTGAGTTTAGTGATTTATTGGACCATGTCAGTCAGATTGTTAAAGATTTACCTCCGCGTAAACATCTGATTTATCGCATGAGTCGGATAGAGCATTTGTCTTACAGTGAAATTGCCGGCCAATTGAATATTTCTGTTAAGACGGTTGAAAACAGCCTAAATTTTTCGATGAATTTTATTAAATCCCGCCTGGGTAAGGATTCATTGGTTATTCTGCTCTACACTGCACTTTTTCTTTAGGCAGAATCAATTTTTTTCATTCCCCTGACAGGGGGTATTGCCACTCTGTAACGTATTATATACAGATTGGGGGAATTATAAGGTTTTGTCAATCTATTTTTACAACTAACGATCAATTTTAAATGCCAGACACCGGATCAGAGAATTTAAGAATATCATTTCTATTTAAAAAATATTTAAATGGGACCTGCTCCCAAAAGGAAGCAGATGAGATTGTATCTATTTTGGAAGATTCAGAGAATGACATATCCATATTGGATGAGGTAAGCAACCAATGGGATGGATTAAATTCAACTCAAAAAGATGAATCGAATCTTATTGAAAATGAGCTTATAATGAGCCGGATTCTTGACAAACTGCACCACCGGATACGGTTGGAGGAAGAGCGAAATGCAAAAAATGGCGCTGGTTCAAGAATTTCACTGTCAAAGGTCTTTACCCTGTTTTCTCGTGTAGCTGCTGTATTTATTCTGCCTTTGCTTATCTATTCCCTATATCTCTCATTCGATAAATTCAAAATAAAATCATCCGATGCAGGTCATTTGGTTTGGCAAACGGTTAAAACACCGGCGGGCATGCAAACCGATTTTATCCTTCCTGACGGAACTCACATCTGGTTAAATTCTGGATCCGTTCTAAAATATCCTGTCCCGTTTGCCGAAGAAAAACGGGAAGTTTCGTTATCAGGAGAAGCATTTTTTGATGTCTTCAAAGATGTCAGACATCCGTTCCTGGTTAATGCAGGAAAGATGAATTTTGAGGTTAAAGGTACACGCTTTAATGTAATAAACTATTGCGATGAAGATATCACTGAACTAATCCTTGAGTCTGGCAGTGTTCAATTAACTTACGTTGATTATAAAGGAGATAAATTAACGACACCAATTAAATCCGGAGAACTTGCTCTGTTGGACAATACAAGAAACCTTTTGTCGGTCAGTAAAGTGGATGTCTCCAAATATACAGCGTGGAAAGAGGGGATGCTGATTTTCAGGGATGATCAGATGGATGAAGTAGTGAGAAAATTAAACAGGTGGTTTAATGTCGAAATTACACTTCAGAGTCCGGAGCTTAAGGATTACGTCTACACTGCCACATACCGGGATGAAACTTTGCCACAAATACTTGAATTATTGAAAATATCGGCACCGGTAAAATACAATATAACAGATCGGAAACGATTGCCTGACAACTCTTATACAAAACGGAAAATAGTAATAACCAGGAAAAAATAAGACTGCCTATGGAAAAATCAAAAAAACTGACTATATCATGAAAATCAAAGGGATGTTGTAGCACCCCCTTGATAATCAACTTCTTTTCCTCCTTAAGGATCGAAAAGTTTCAATTTATTCTAGTATAAATCAAACATTACAAAGTTATGAAATTAAAATTGCTAACCAATTGGCCGGATTTAAAAAGTATGGCCAATAAAACATTTTTAGTTATGCGGATAACCCTATTCCTCATACTTTTAAGTGCCATTCAGCTATTTGCGGTAGATTCCTACTCGCAAAATGCCCGAAT